>NZ_JBHWZY010000166.1:0-10273 GCF_042727815.1 Nocardia sp. NPDC060220 | reverse complement strand
CACATCGGCGATCTTCGGGTGGCTCATCAGCACGCCCTCGATCTCGGCCGGGTAGATGTTCACCCCACCGGACAGGATCAGATCCGAACGCCGGTCGCAGAGGAACAGGTAACCGTCGGCGTCGAAGTAGCCGATGTCGCCGACGGTGAACATCTCACCGACGCGCGACTCCTCGGTCTTCTCCTTGGCCTTGTGGTACTCGAAGCTGGATGCGCCCATCTTCATGTAGATCAGGCCCTCTTTGCCCGCGGGCAGTTCGGTGCCGTCCTGCTCGTCGAGCACCTTCACCACCGACCACGGCCACGCCTTGCCCACCGAGCCCGGCTTTTCCAGCCACTCGGCGCCGGTGATCACCGTGCCGCCGCCTTCGGTCGCGGCGTAGTACTCGGTGACGACCGGTCCCCACCACTCGAGCATGCGTCGCTTGGTGTCCGGCGGGCACGGTGCCGCACCGTGGATCATGCTGCGCAGCGAGGACATGTCGTAGCGGGCCCGCACCTCGTCGGGCAGGGCCAGCAGCCGGTTGAACTGGGTGGGCACCATGTGACTGTGGGTGACCTTGTACTTCTCGATCAGCGCGAGCATGCCTTCGGCGTCCCAGCGATCCATCAGCACGAGCTTGTGCCCCATCTGGATCGAGATCGTCGAGTTGTTCAGCACGGCCGTGTGATAGAGCGGCGAACCGCAGATGTGCACGTGATCGTCGTAGGGACCGAGGCCGAACAGGCTGAAGTAGGCCTGGTTCGCCGCGGGAACGACATCGGGATCCGCACCGGTCAGCGGGCGGCGAACGCCCTTGGGCCGACCGGTGGTGCCCGAGGTGTAGAGCATCGGCGCGCCGATGGACCGCTCGTCCGGACGACCGGTGTCGGCGGCGCCGAGCCAGGACACCGGCCGGAAGCCGGGGATGGTGCCCGCCGAGAAACGGGCGTCGGCGGACAGTTCCGCGAGGTCGGCGGCCTCGGCTGCGGTGTCGGCGAACCGCTCACTGGCCAGGAACGCCGACGCCTCGCTGTCGCCGAGGATGTAGGCGATCTCCGGCGCGGTGAGGTGCCAGTTCACCGCGACGATATAGAAACCGGCTTGGTAGGCGGCGAAGTACGCGGCGATGGCCTCGACCCCGTTGTGCAGCATGCTGACCACCACGTCGCCGGTGCGCAATCCGATGCCGCGTAGCCCGTTGGCGTACCGGTTGGCGAGGGTGGCCAATTCTCGATAGCTGATCTCTCTACCGTCCGGGTCGACGAGGGCGATCCGTTCGGGATCGGCCTCGGCGATATTCCACAGTCCGAGGACTTCCGTTGTCTGCTGGCTCACCCCTCGAATTTAGAACGTGTTCTACATGGTGACAAGGGGTTGGAGCCGACGCATTTGTTCGGCATCCGAGACTGAGATCAGCATCATCGTCACGCCCGCGTCCTCCCATTCCTTCAAGCGGGAGCGGACATGGGCCTCGTCGCCGAAGATCGCGGTGTCGGTGATCAGCTCGTCGGGCACCGCCGCCGCGGCCTCGGCCTTGCGTCCCGCCTGGAACAGTGCGGAGATCTCGTCGACCTCGGCGGCGTAGCCCATCCGCTTGTACACCTGAGCGTGGAAGTTCAGCTCGGGCGCGCCCATGCCGCCGATGTAGAGCGCGCTCACCCAGCGCATCCGCTCGATCTCGCCGGCCGGATCGTCGGTGATCACCACCTGCGCACTCGCCGCGATCTCGAAGTCGTCGCGCGAACGGCGCGCGCCCGGCCGCGCGAAGCCCTCGTCGAGCCACTCGTTGTACATCCCGGCCAGTCGGGGTGCGTAGTAGATCGCGAGCCAGCCGTCGGCGATCTCAGCGGTCTGTGCGACGTTCTTCGGACCCTCCGCACCCAGCCAGATCGGCAGATCGGCGCGCAGCGGATGCACGATCGGCTTGAGCGGTTTGCCGAGCCCGGTCGCTGCGGGACCCGTGTAGGGCAGACCGTAGTGCTTGCCGTCCGAGGTCACCGGCGCCTCGCGGGCCAGCACCTTGCGCACGATGTCGACGTACTCGCGCGTGCGCCGCAGCGGCTGCGCGAAGGGCTGTCCGTACCAGCCCTCCACCACCTGCGGTCCGGAGACGCCGAGGCCGAGAACGGCCCGGCCGCCGCTGAGGTGATCCAGCGTGAGCGCGTGCATCGCGGCCGCCGCGGGAGTACGGGCCGACATTTGCGCGACCGAGGTGCCCAGCCGCACGCGCTCGGTGGACGACCCCCACCAGGCCAGCGGGGTGAAGGCGTCCGAGCCCCACGACTCGGCCGCGAACACCGCGTCGAAGCCGGTTTCCTCGGCCGCGACCACCAGCTCGCCTGCGTTGGCGGGCGGCTGCGCGCCCCAGTATCCGAGTTGCAATCCGAATTTCATGATCGGCGCCCTTTCGGCGAATCCTTGCGAGCAGAATAAGAACCTGTTCTACTCGATATCGTGACCCAGGGGAATACCGCAGTGGAAGTATTGAGTGCACCCCTGAGGGTGCGATTCGACTACACCAGGTCCGTCGGACCCATCATCGGCGCATTTCTGACCGGACTGCGCGAACGCCGGATACTCGGCGCGCGCGGCAGCGACGGGCGAATACTCGTGCCACCGCCCGAATACGATCCACACACCAGCGCGGCGCTGGCCGAACTGGTCGAGGTCGCGGCGACCGGCACCGTCACGTCCTGGACGTGGGTGTCCGAGCCGTTGCCCGGCCAGCCGTTCGACCGACCGTTCGCATGGGCGCTGATCCAGCTCGACGGCGCCGACACGGCGTTGCTGCATGCCCTGGACGTGACCGACCCAGGACAACTCAGCACCGGAATGCGGGTCAGTGCCCGCTGGGCCGACGAGCGTTCCGGCCGCATCCAGGACATCGCCTGCTTCGAACCCGGCGAGCGCACCAGCCCCGCCGACTACTCCGAACAAACACCGATCACCATCCTGACCACGCCCGTCGACCTCGACTACAAGCACACGGCCTCTCCGCAGGAGAGCGTCTATCTGCGCGGGCTGGCCGAAGGCAAGCTCATCGGCGGCCGCTCCGAAGCGGGCGGGCGGGTGTACTTCCCGCCGCGCGGCGCCAACCCGACCGACGGCAGACCCACCGACGATCTGGTCGAGCTGTCCGACAAGGGCACGGTGACCACCTTCTGCATCGTCAACGTGCCGTTCCTCGGCCAGCGGATCAAGCCGCCGTACGTGGCCGCCTATGTGCTCCTCGACGGCGCCGACATCCCGGTCCTGCACCTGATCCTCGGCTGCGAGGCCGACGAGGTGCGGATGGGCATGCAGGTCGAGGCGGTGTGGAAACCCCGCGAGGAGTGGGGCCACACGCTGGCCAACATCGACCACTTCCGGCCCACCGGGGAGCCCGACGCTCCCTACGAGTCCTACCAGCACCACCTCTAGAGAGGCGACGTTGACCACATCAGCATCCTCCGGCAGCGACGCGAGCCTGCCCGAGATCGCGGTGGTGGGCTTCGCCCACGCACCACACGTACCCGAAACCCACGGCACCACCAACGGCGTCGAGATGCTCGTGCCGTGCTTCCAGCAGCTCTACGCCGATCTCGGCATCACCAAGTCCGACATCGACTTCTGGTGCTCGGGGTCCTCCGACTTCCTCGCCGGACGCGCGTTCTCGTTCATCTCGGCGATCGATGCGATCGGCGCCGTCCCGCCGATCAACGAATCGCACGTGGAGATGGACGCCGCGTGGGCCCTCTACGAAGCGTGGGTGAAGCTGCGTTCCGGACAGGCGCAGACCGCACTCGTGTACGGCTTCGGCAAGTCGTCGGCAGGCACGCTGCGCCAGGTGCTGACCATGCAGCTCGACCCCTACCTGGTCGCGCCGATGTGGCCCGACGCGGTCTCGATCGCGGGTCTGCAGGCACGTGCCGGCCTGGACTCCGGCCGGTGGACCGAGCAGGACATGGCGGCGGTCGCGGGCGGTGACCTCGGCGCACCCTACGTAGCCGACCCGCTGCGCGCCCACGACATCGCGCCGATCACCGACGGCGCGGCCGCGATCGTGCTCGCGGTCGGCGACCGTGCGCGCGAGCTCTGCGAGCGGCCCGCGTGGATCACCGGAATCGCGCACAACATCGACGCCCAGGCGCTCGGCGGTCGCGACCTGACCCGCTCCCCCTCCACCACCAAGGCGGCCGCGGTGGCGACCGGCGGCAACACCACCTTCGACGTCGCCGAGCTGCACGCGCCGTTCAGTCACCAGCAGTTGATCCTCGCGGAAGCGATCGGGCTGTCCGCGGACACCCGGATCAATCCCTCCGGTGGCGCCCTCGCCGCCAATCCGATGTTCGCCGCGGGTCTCGAACGAATCGGCAGCGCCGCCCAAGCCATCATGTCCGGCACCGCGAACCGGACCCTCGCTCATGCGACCAGCGGCCCTGCGCTGCAACAGAATCTGGTCGCCGTCATGGAGGTCAAGTGAGCTTCCCCGCAGCGGTGCTCGGCACCGGCCAAACCCATCACGTGACAAAACGTACGGACGTGTCCATGTCGGGCATGTGCCGTGAGGCCATCGATCGCGCACTCGATGACGCGGGTCTGACCATCGCCGACATCGACGCTGTCGTCGTCGGCAAGGCCCCCGACTTCTTCGAGGGCGTCATGATGCCCGAGCTGTACATGGCCGAGGCGCTCGGTGCGGCGGGCAAGCCGTTGATCCGCGTGCACACCGCGGGCTCGGTCGGCGGCTCGACCGGCGTCGTCGCCGCCAACCTGGTGCAGGGTCGGGTGCACAAGCGCGTCCTCGCCATCGCCTGGGAGAAGCAGTCGGAGTCGAATGCCATGTGGGCGTTGTCGATTCCGGTGCCGTTCACCATGCCGGTCGGCGCGGGCGCGGGCGGCTACTTCGCCCCCCACGTGCGCTCCTACATCCGTCGCTCGAACGCACCACTGCACATCGGCGCCATGGTGGCGGTGAAGGATCGACGCAACGGCGCGAAGAACCCGCTCGCACACCTGCATCAGCCCGACATCACGCTCGAGTCGGTGCTGGCCTCCCAAATGCTCTGGGATCCCATCCGTTTCGATGAGACCTGCCCGTCGTCGGACGGCGCGTGCGCCGTGGTGATCGGCGATGCCGAGGCCGCCGCGGTGGTCGAAGCCGAGGGCAAGAAGGTGGCCTGGGTACACGGCACCGCGATGCGCACCGAGCCGACCACCTTCTCGGGTCGCGACCAGGTGAATCCGCAGGCGGGCCGGGACGCGGCCACGGCCCTGTGGAAATCGGCCGGGATCACCGATCCTCTGGAAGAGATCGACGTCGCCGAGATCTACGTGCCGTTCTCCTGGTTCGAGCCGATGTGGCTCGAGAATCTCGGCTTCGCGGCCGAGGGCGACGGCTGGAAGCTCACCGACAAGGGTGAGACGGAGATCGGCGGGCGCATTCCGGTGAACCCGTCGGGCGGCGTCCTCTCGTCCAACCCGATCGGCGCCTCCGGCCTGATCCGGTTCGCCGAAGCGGCCAAGCAGGTGATGGGCCGCGCGGGTGCGTACCAGGTGCCGAACGCGCGCAAGGCCCTCGGCCATGCGTACGGCGGTGGCTCCCAGTACTTTTCGATGTGGGTCGTGGGAAGCGAGCGTCCGGCATGAAATTCACCCTCGGTGTCGCACTGAGCCCCTTGGATCAGCTCACCGAGCTGGCCAAGACGGCCGAAGAATGCGGGTTCACCTCCATCGGCCTGCCCGATTCGCTGTTCTACATGAAGTCACAGGCCGCCGACTACCCGTACACCCCGGACGGCAGCCGCTTCTGGGGGCCGGAGACTCCGTGGGTGGATCCGCTGATCGCCGCCGCGTCCATGGCCGCGGTCACCACGAACCTGCGCTTCTACACCAATGTCCTCAAGCTCGGCTCGCGCAATCCGCTGCTGCTGGCCCGTCAAGTCGGCTCGATCGCCAACCTGTCGGGCAACCGGTTCGGGTTCGGTATCGGGATCGGCTGGGCACCTGAGGAATTCGAATGGTGCGGTGTCCCGTACGCGCGTCGCGGCGCCAGAGTCGACGAGATGATCGAGGTCATCCGGCTCGTCCTCGACGGCGGCATGGTCGAATTCCACGGCGAGTTCTTCGATTTCGACCAGCTGCAGATGAGCCCCGCGCCGAGCGAGCGGGTGCCGTTCTACATCGGCGGGCACACCGGCCCGGCGCTGCGCCGGGCCGCCCGCATCGGTGACGGCTGGACCTCGGCGATGATGAAGTTCGACGACCTGGTCACCACCATCGGCACGCTGCGCGATCTGCGTGCCGAATACGGCCGGTCCGAGGAGCCCTTCGAGATCCAGTCCGTCTGTATCGACAAGTTCGGCCGCGACGGCTATCAGGACCTGGCCGACGCGGGCGTCACCGACAACATCGTGGTGCCGTGGCTGGCCGACGGCATCGGGTTCGACGGCGAGCTGGCGGCCAAGCAGGACTCGCTGCGCAAGTTCGCCGAGAAGTACATCGCCGACCCCATCATCGCGAAGGTGCAGCCATGACCACCATCGAACGCACCGCCCGTGCCGCGGGCCTGGCATCTCAGGCCGCGGTCAGGGCGAAGGACCGGGCGGCCTGGGTCGCCCTGTTCGCCGAGGACGGCATCGTCGAAGATCCCGTCGGTCCTTCGGGTTTCGATCCGGAGGGCGTCGGCCACCGCGGCCACGAGGCCATCGGCGCCTTCTGGGACAAGGCCATCGCCCTGACCGAATCCATCGAATTCCGCTTCGAGGACTCCTTCGCCTGCGGGAACGAAATCGCCTTCACCGGCCTGATCCGCACCACCATGGCCGGCCACGTCATCGACGCCGAGGGCGTGTTCACCTACAAGGTCGATGCCGACGGGAAGATCGCCGCTTTGCGCGCGTTCTGGGAAGTGGACCGCGCGGTCGCGACCACGCGTCCCGTCGTTCAGCAGTAAACGCGAGAACAGCCCGGGACCTTTCGGTCTCGGGCTGTTCTCGTTGTCAGCGACTCAGTGCGCGACGGGGCAGCCGGCGGGCTTGTAATCGACCGGCAGCTCCTTGATCCCATTGAGCCAACCCGAACGCAGCCGCTTCGGATCACCGATTTGCGTGATATCGGGCAGATGATCAGCAATCGCGTTGAAGATCAGATCGACCTCGAGCCGAGCCAGGTTCGCGCCGACGCAGAAGTGGGCGCCGGTGCCGCCGAAGGCCAGGTGCTGGTTGTCGGCGCGGGTGATGTCGAACGTCTCCGGGTTCTCGAACACGTCCTCGTCGAAGTTTGCCGAGCGGTACAGCATCACGAGCCGCTGGCCCTTCTTGATCTGCACGCCGCCGAGTTCGGTGTCCTCGAGCGCGGTGCGCTGGAAGGAGGTCACCGGGGTGGCCCAGCGGATGATCTCGTCCGCCGCGGTGGCGGGGCGCTCCTTCTTGAACAACTCCCACTGGTCGGGGTTCTCCATGAAGGCGATCATGCCGTGGGTGATGGCATTGCGGGTCGTCTCGTTGCCGGCGACGGCCAGAACGATCACGAAGAAGCCGAATTCCTCCGGCGTGAGGTGCTCGCCGTCGACGTCGGCCTCGATCAGCGTGGTCACCAGATCGTCGGCCGGACAGGCCTTCCTGGCTTCGGCCATCTGGTAGGCGTAGCCGAGGATCTCCATCGACGCGGCGACCGGATCGGCGGTGCTGTCGGGATCGTCGTAGCTGGTCATGTCGTTGGACCAGTCGAAGACCTTCATCCGGTCCTCCTGCGGCACACCGATCAGTTCGGCGATCGCCTGCAGCGGCAGCTCACACGCCACCTGGGTGACGAAGTCACCGCTGCCGGACTCGAGGGCTCGCTTCACAATGCCCTCGGCACGGGCCGAGAGTTCGGCGCGCAGGCCGTTGATCGCGCGCGGGGTGAAGCCCTTGGCGATCAGCTTGCGCAGCTTGGTGTGCTCGGGGGCGTCCTTGTTCAACAGGACGAAGCGCTGCAGTTCGATCTGCTCGCGCTGGATGTCGTCGTTGAAGCGCGGGATCGCGGTGTTCTCGAAGGTGGAGAACACATCGCTGCGGCGCGACACCTCTTTGACGTCGGCGTGCTTACTCACCACCCAGAAGCCGTCGTCATGGAACCCGCCCACCTCGGGCGACTGCGGGTTCCACCAGATCGGGGCCGTACGACGCAGTTCGGCGAACTCCTCGGCCGGAATCCGCTCGGCGTAGATCGCCGGGTCGGTAACGTCGAACCCGTCCGGCAGGTTCGGCCGGGCACCCGTCACGGGGCCGGCGTGTGCGGTGCTCGGATCTACCACCAGATGTCTCCTTCGACAAACTGAAACACGTTCTATAATCATTCAAGCATAGCGGTCGCCGCGACGGAAGAACCTCGCGGTTTTACCCTGAGCTCAAGATCAGAACCTGTTGCAGTTATAAGGGAGAATCACATGGGCACACCCGTGATCGTCGAGGCCGTGCGGACCCCCATCGGCAAACGTCGAGGGCAACTTTCGGGACTGCACGCCGCCGAATTGCTCGGCCTGGCCCAGCGCGGACTACTCGACCGGGCGGGTCTCGACCCGGCCGAGGTCGAGCAGGTGATCGGCGGCTGCGTCACCCAGGCGGGCGAGCAATCCAACAACGTCACCCGCGTCGCCTGGCTGCACGCGGGCCTGCCGTGGCAGACCGGCGCGACCACGATCGACGCCCAGTGCGGCTCGGCCCAGCAGGCCAACCACCTCATCGCGGGCCTCATCGCCACCGGCGCGATCGACGTCGGCGTCGCGTGCGGCGTCGAGGCGATGAGCCGGGTGCCGCTCGGCGCCAATGTCGGCACCGAGGCGGGGCCGCGACGGCCCGCGTCGTGGTCGATCGATCTGCCCGACCAGTTCGGCGCCGCCGAGCGCATCGCCCGCAGGCGCGGGATCACCCGGTCCGATATCGACGAATTCGGTTTGCGCTCCCAGCAATTGGCGGCCAAGGCGTGGGCCGAGGGCCGCTACGACCGCGAGGTACTTCCGGTCTCGGCGCCGGTACTCGATGGCGAGGGCGTGGCCACCGGCGAAAAGGTGGAGGTCGCCCGCGATCAGGGCCTGCGGGCGACCACCCGCGAAGGGCTGGCGGCGCTGAAACCGGTCGTGGCCGACGGCATCCACACCGCGGGCACCTCGTCCCAGATCTCCGACGGCGCCGCCGCCGTGCTGCTGATGGACGAAACCGTCGCGCGCCGAAAGGGTTTGCGTCCGCGCGCCCGGATTCACACCCAGGTACTCGTCGGCGCCGAACCGGAGTTCCATCTGGACGGTCCGGTGCAGGCGTGCACCCGACTGCTCGAGCGCTCCGGAATGACGATTGGCGATATCGATCTATTCGAGATCAACGAAGCATTCGCGTCGGTCGCACTTTCGTGGGCTGCCGTACATCAACCTGACATGGAACGGGTAAATGTCAACGGCGGCGCGATCGCAATCGGGCATCCTGTGGGCTCTACCGGCTCCCGATTGATCACGACCGCGTTACACGAACTCGAACGCACAGGTCAGGGCACTGCCATGGTGCTGATGTGCGCAGGCGGCGCACTGGCGACGGGCACCATCATCGAGCGCCTGTAGACTGACCCTTACCGAAACCGGGCGCCCAGGTTGAACATTCATCCCAGGGCGCCCGGAACGTGTCGTACGCCACAAAGTCACGGGGGGCAGGGGGATCATGAGATGTCAGCTATCTTTGGGCTATCATGGGGGCATGGTGGAAGAACCCCGCGACGGGCACGAACCCGGGCACCCCAGCGCTCCACAAGAGTCGTTGGCGCGACCCGCAAACGCGACCGCCGCCGCCCCTGCACGCAGGTGAGCGTCGGAAATCGTAGAGAAATCCCCAATCAGGCGTAGGTTTTCAGTTACTGAGCCGCTAATATCAATGATACGTATCCGAGATAACGACTGTTAGTACAGTGAAGGGAATTGGGCGGCTCACAATGGCTGATTTCGCGGCGCGGCTGAACAAGCTGTTCGAAACCGTGCATCCCCCGGGGCGCAAGCCGCACACCAACGCAGAGGTTGCGGCTGCGCTGACTGCCTCCGGGCATCCGATCTCGAAGCCGTATCTCTCGCAGTTGCGGTCGGGACAACGAACGAATCCGTCCGACGAGACGGTGGCCGCCCTGGCGAAGTTCTTCAAGGTCAAGCCTGACTACTTCTTCAACGATATCTACGCGGCCAAGATCGATCACGACCTGGAGCTGCTCGCGCAGCTGCAGGGTTATGGACTTCGTCGACTGTCGAGTAGGGCATTCGACCTGTCCGAAGAATCACAGAATCTGCTCACCT
>NZ_JBHWZY010000165.1:0-10290 GCF_042727815.1 Nocardia sp. NPDC060220 | reverse complement strand
CCGTTAGCCGTTCTAACGCGCGTCGCTCGACCTGATATCTGCCTCTGCAACCAGGCTGCCAATTCGATTGCAGATCAGTAAGATTGCGTCATGACGCCACAAGGTCAGATCGATTGGGCATCCTTCGACGTGAACGTCAACATCTCCGCACCTGTGGTCGGCGACTACGTCGACCCAGGACTGATGCACTGGACTGGGACTGCCACATACGCAGTCAGCTCCGACGGCGATAGCCCAGCTGATGACGTTCCGCTTGGCCTCTCGGTAGTTCACACTGATGAACGTGGCGACCGCGAGAAACGGTGGACGGTGTTGACGATGCACGGTCTGCTGGTTGATCCGTACATCGTCGAGAGCCGCATCGATGACCTCCTTGATGGCATGTCCCAGGACTACGCACATTTCGCACCTCTGTTCGGCGGCGACAATCAGTTTCATCCTGACCTCGCTGAGATCATCGAAGGCATGCACTCAGCGGCCGTTCTGATCGACCGGGTCTACATGGCGGAGATGTGGCGAGGTCGTGGCGGAGTCGGTCGCCTGCTCATCAGCCGTATTCTTCGGCTCTTCGCTGAGTCTGTTGGTGTCGTGGCGGCGCATCCATTCCCGATCGAGCTGTTGAGGGAGCGGGACGATCGGACCGGTCTGACCGAGCATCCGCGCTTCGCGGAAGAGCTGGCCAAGGTGCAAAGGACCTGGGAGTCTCTGGGGTTTGAGCGGTATACCTCCCATTGCTGGGTAATGGACCCGGCGATGCGGACGCATATGGATTCAGTGGCGCGACTTGAGAAGACGCTGTTCGCCGATGCATAGCCAGGACTGCTAGTGCCTCGGCTCGGAAGGTTGATGCGGCAATCTGCCAAGGTGGCGGATTGATTATCAGCGCGTGAGCGGTGATGCTGCCCGGTGGAGGTGGTGCCGGTGGCTCGCAAACCGGATGTGTTCGTCAGAGCAGTGAACCCGGAAGAAGGCCGCAACTTGGCCCAGATCGCGCGGCGTAGCGAGCAACCTGTGCGAATGTGGTGGGCGATCGTGGTGATGGCCTCGGCCCAGCATCAACCCGTCGGGTTGATCGCGAAGCTGATGCAAGTATCGGAACTCTATGTGCGCCAAGTGATTCACGACTTCAACGCGCACGGATTCGAGTCGCTGGACCCAAAACGAAGCGGGGCAGGCCCACGAAGACCGATCAAGCGACGCGTGATCGGATTTGTCAGATCGACCGGTGCTGCCCCCACGATCTGAACTGGCCGTTCTCGACATGGAGTTTGTCGAAGCTGGCGCACGTGTTGCGTACCAACAAGATCGCGGACCTCAGCCGCGAGACTCTGCGCCGGATTCTCATCGCCGGTGGAGTGTCGTGGCCGGCCACGAAAACGTGGAAGACCAGCAACGATCCCGACTTCGTCGCCAAGATACACCGGATCCTCGATCTTTATGGCAACCCACCTGCCGATGGGCGGGTGATCTGTGTTGATGAGTTCGGGCCGTTGAATCTGTTACCGCGGGCCGGTCGGGGCTGGTTCCCGAAACGGCGACCGACGCGGTTACGTGCGACCTATCACCGCCCTCGCGGGTGCGACAGATGTTCGGTGTCTTTGGATTTGGCCTCGGGTTAGCTCTACTACCGGATCAGTGATCGGAAGCGTTGGACCCGAGTTCCTGGCCTTTGTGAAGTCGTTGCGGGCTCGTTGGCTTGGTCGGAAACTGTATCTGATCTGCGATAACTCGGTGTGTATAGGCGGGCGCGCGGGACTGGTGCGGGTCGAACGCGGTCGAGTTGGTGTTCGTGCCGACGTATTCGTCGTGGCTGAACCGGATTGAGTGTGAGTTTGCGGCGTCGCAGTACTTCGCGCTCAACGGCACTGACCACCGCAGCCTCGCCGAGCAGGACGCCGCGATCGGTGATTACATCCGCTGGCGTAATCAGCACGCCGGACCCTGTGCGCGAATTCGCGGTCGGTTCCAGGATCCGGCGTTCGGATTACCTACCTAACGTTGCGTGACGCGGCACTAGCACCTGCCTGAAGTTCCGCTCTGCATGTGATTTAACCTGGGTGCGGGGGGTTTATCCGTGGAGCCGCGATGCCCACCGCTGCATCGCGGAGACTCGTCGGTCGGGCGGTCTAGCCGCACGAGTTCGGATGTGCCTTACTCCTCTTTATCGAGGTCGGTGTAATCCGGGATCGGGGCATTGAATACTTCAACAACCCAGCCACCTTGGCCGTGTCCTCCGGTTGAGTAGCCGTGCTCGTCGCGCTCGGCATCTTGGACCCAGACCGTTACTGGGTGAATGCGGACGTACTTTCCGGCGTCATGGGCCTTCGTCGCCAGCTGAACGCCATCGCGAAGGTTGGACTCGACCAGCTCGGACTTGTCGTCTAACTCGCCAATTTTCCAACTGGTCCAAACAATCTCGGGATTCAGTCCGTCAACGTGTGGCCAGCGTCCGGGCCGCGGTTCGTCGTAGGCGATATCCGGGGTGGCGGTCCGCCCATCCAATTCCCAGTATTTCCCTCCCCGCCATGTCGATTCGATAGCGTTCTCTAGCCGCACCGGCAACTCTACTTCGCCCGAGTTTGGGCCACGCATGAATTCGTACAGTTCATCTATGCCCCTGGGGCGTTGCAGCTGGTCTACGTAGTCCGGCACGGAGTGGATGGGGCCGCGCCAACTCCAATCGCCGTAAAATGGCGTAGTACAGCGTGTTTCGAGGTATCGGCGGATGGAATCTGAGACTGCCTTCGGGAACATGCCGAGATCCGGATGCGTCAGCTCTGCACGCACGGCAAAGTCGTCGTCAGGCTGAGCTTGCTCCTGTATGAATTGATTCAATCTGCTGACCAGATCCGGAACGAGATCGAGGTGGTCGGTGCCAACTGTGGTAACCAACTCCAGTTCGTCTGGGATACCTACTGTGCTGTCGATAGATACGGCGAAGATCTGCGTCCGGGATAACGTTGGATGAGCGAGGAAGTAGCGCACGGTAGTACGGCTCCTGGGATGCGATGGGTAACCGAGCACTGCAGACTGCACACGGCGAGTCTCGAATGGGTTCGTCAGATCGCGTCCGGGTCGGCCTGGTGTCCGGCCTGGCATCGATCAAAGTGATTATTGTCCAGTCCGGCGTGGGGTCCGAAGCGGCGTGACGACAAGGCTAGCAGGCCGGACCCCCGAATGGCTTCGCAACCGCAGACCGGGGGCGCCAGCCGGTAGGTCAAGGAACGCCCGGTATCGGGAGCCAGGTGTCGGGACCCCAGTTAGCCGAATACTTCTGCTCTTCGGCGTCGCAAACGAGGCGGAGTGCTTGAGCGGCAGTCACTTCGAGTCGGGTCTGGCCTGCGAGTTATGCTCGCCATTGGGATTCGCTTGGGGCGGTGGTGAATTGCCAGGGTTGCGGGGTTTGTTGGTGGGGCCGAGTCGTCGAAAGGGGCGGCGGCCTCAGGGTCTATCGGGCCGGACCGGCATCATGAATGCTTCGGGCGGAGTGTAACTGGGCACGGATCCGCTCTACGGCTGATGCTTCTCCCTCGCGTGGAGCTCCTGCTCTCGTTGGTCAGCCCATTCGCGAGCTGCTGAGATGGCGTGACGCAGGCCAGCAATCTCCAATCGCTCCCTGACATCTGGCCGATCAAGGGTAAACGTCACCTTTGGCGGCCCTTCGGCACCCAGTGTGAGGGTTTCGATGAGCAGCCATTGCTGGATCTTGGAAGGGGTGGCACCGACAGCAACCGCCGGTTCTAGTACACCGTAGGCGGAGCCGTCTACCTGAAGAGTCTCAACAGCTTCCAGTAGCTGCTGGCATTGCCGCCTCATATCCTCCAGATCGGCATCGTCGGCGGCGAGACCAGCACCGTCGACCACTGCGATGGTCGTGAGCAGTCGTTCATGATTCCGTTCAAGTAGCTCGGGGTCAGGGTTGAGGGACTCATCTCCGAGCTGGCTCGTCGGACTCAGCGCAAATGGCCAAAGCTGGCCGTAGGCCGGGCGGCGGAGAGACTGAAGGAAATGTCCCACCAAATACTCGACCGCGTGCGAAGCCGACGTCGGATCGTCGCGTTTGTCTCGTCGAACCAGGTGCCGCCGCTGGCCCTCGACTCCGGGGCAGAACCAGATCTCCTCTTCACGAGTGCGATGCATCTGGAGTGGATCCCCGCAGACTGCGCAGTTCGGGATCGGGTGGAGCGGAAGAACGTCGGCATACTGGCGCTCGATCGCTTCCAATGCCGCGAAGGCGGCCGACCGATCGGCTTGCCAAGACAGCCAGAGATCGAACCCGCGGGCGGCGCGGTGGGGATGGCCATGGGCAACCAAGTTCTTAGCCTGCTCGCGAAGCATGAAGGGGTCGTGGTCGCTGTCAACAGGGCACCGAAGGATGAATGTGCCCGCGTCAGCGTCGTAAGCGGCGATCGCGACAGCCTCACAGAATGCAATGGGCTCGGTATCGCGCAGGAGTTCGTTACATGGGCCGGTCGCCGTTGTCGCTGTCGAAGCGGGTGGCCATGAGCCCTGCGGCAACCGCTCACGACCCCAACTGCGCGTCAGTGAGTCGAGTTGATCGTCGGCCCTCTTGATCCGACTCTTCAGTTCAGTTCGTCGCTTCCGCAGCTGTTCGGCTTCTTGTCGGATGCTCTCAGTCCTTCGCCATTCTTCCGTAGCGGTGGTCGCATAGGCAGACTGTTCCTTTGTCAGCGGGACCCGCTCGTCGACCCGGCAGGTCTTGCAGGCCCGCTGCACGCCAGCAGCTGTGAGTTCCGCGAACGTGTAGTTGCGTGGCTTGGCCTTCCCCAGGCTTCGGCAATCATGCATATGGACAGTCCCGGTGCCTGTAACCGCGACGGTAGCGGTGATCGACACCAGCGGACCCGGGTCGGCTCCGCTCCCACCGCGTTCGACCGGGCAAAAGGCGCGAACCGCCACAGAAAAACTGACGTCGGACATCGGTTCCTTCCTTACTGCCTGGTGGTTCGCGTCATCACTGTGGCAGAGTGCTTGGCTCACCATCCTCCCGTCCCTTGGTGTCACCGGGACAGAACCGGTGGCAAAACTACTAGAAGTGGATTGCGGCTGTGGGCGATCTGAATATGAAGTGCCAAGGTCCTCAACGCCAAATGGGTGGCCAAGTCGTTCCTGACGAGGGCGCCGGGTGCGTGGCTACTGCGTGCGGATGGTCGGTGTGGCGGCCGACCTCGACGGTAGGCTCTGTACATGGACGACGACTCACCTGCGGATCGGCTCCGGCTTGCGATCGATATGTTCGAGTTCGGCTTGGGCATGCAGCGCGCTCGACTTCGTCGCGAGCGGCCGGACGCGGATGAGTCGGTCATCGATGCAGCGATAGACGAGTGGTTGCTGTCGCGACCGTTCGAGCCGCTTGGCGGAGGGCGAGGTCGACCGTCGGCCAGGTTCGCATGAATCCGCTCGAGGCCGCACTCCGCAAGGCTGCTTCCGATCTTGATCAGCGCGGATTTCGGTGGTCGATCGTCGGCGGATTCGCGGTGTCGGCCCGATCGAATCCAAGATTCACGGCAGATATCGACATCGCTGCTGCGGTGGCTGATGACTCCCAAGCTGAAGGTCTGGTGCAGTCGTTGATAGCGGCCGGATACCAGTTGTTCGCTTCGGTCGAGCACGACAACGGCCGGTTGGCGACTGTCCGGCTCAAGCGGCGCATCGACGGGGTTCCCGTAGTCGTTGACCTGCTTTTTGCCAGTTCGGGTATCGAGCCGGAGATTGTTCGTGCGTCGGAGCCGCTCGAGATTTTTCCCGGTTTGGTCGTGCCCATTGCTCGCACTGGGCATCTGATCGCGTTGAAGCTGCTTGCTCGCGATGACGAGAGCCGTCCGCAGGACAGTGCGGACCTCAGGAGCTTGGCCGCGGTCGCAACCGCGGACGATATTGCAGACGCTGCTGAGGCGATTCGATTGATCACCGAGCGAGGCTTCGATCGGGATCGCGACCTGGCCAAACTGCTGGCCGAAATGCAGAGCCAACCGAGCGCCGACTAACTCTCGACGTGATTTTCCAGCCGTCAGCGCTGGTCGGAATGTTTGTAAATCAGGGGCATGGGCGAACCACTTGCCAACTTTGGCCGAGTTCTCAAGGCGGTCAAGCGAATCACATCACCGGCTCCGAACGGGTTCGGTATTTCCCAACGCGCGGTGACTGTTTCGACGGTCGGGATCGCTCCGGCAATCCGCAAGCTCGCAGATGAGGATCTGTCGGTGAGGTTGGCTGTGTCGCTTCATACTCCCGACGACGAGCTGCGGGACACCTTGGTACCGGTAAACAATCGCTGGCCGGTCGCGGAAGTTCTTGACGCCGCACGGTATTACGCGGACAAGTCGAGCCGCCGTGTCTCGATCGAGTATGCCCTCATCCGCGATGTCAACGACCAGGGTTGGCGGGCGGACATGCTCGGCAAGAAGCTGCGTAAGGCGTTGGGGCCGTAGGTGCATGTGAATCTGATTCCGTTGAACCCGACTCCGGGTAGTGAGTGGGATGCGAGTCCGAAGCCGGTGCAGGACGAGTTCGTGCGTCGTGTCCAGGCGCAGGGCGTTACCTGCACCGTGCGCGACACTCGCGGGCAGGAGATCGCCGCAGCCTGCGGTCAGCTGGCAGCCGAGGGCTGAGCTCGCTCATCGGTTATATCCAGCCTGGCAACTTTCCCTTCACGGAAGCTTCTCTGCACTATTCAGGTCGACCGCAGAAGTTCAATCAAACAACCGACGTTCCGGGTGGAGAGCACATCGACCTGCTCACATGGGCAATCGTCCAGCCTCTCAGGTTCCCTGGACCAGGCTCGCCAGCAATACCGCGACGGTCCGAGCATCGCCGCCCTGGCACGTCAGCTGAACTATGCACCGCCGGTATCGGCATCGTGGCGCGTGCCGATGTCGAGATGTGAGGTCATCAGGCCCAGAGCGTAATGGGGTTCTGCCGTCGGGGAACGGTCTTGTCGACGAGTTCGGCGAGAATGTCCGGGTCGTCGACCAGTTGACCCTGGATCCCGTAACGGTCACCGAAAGGCCCGATGAAGCCGTGGATCCGAATCACCGCGCGGGTGATTCCCGCATGGGCGACTACCGCGAAGTCGACGCCGTGCCAGTTCGCTGGTCTGAATTTCCAGAAGACCCGTGCTGAGCCGAGTAACTCATCGTCGGACATGCCGTGGTAGTAGCCGCTGCCGGTGCGGGTGTGCACACCTCCGCCCCAGGGAGTTTCGTCCCAGGTAGCCGGGCGGTTGGCCCATTTCCCCAGTGTTATGAGCATCAGTCGACGGGTCGTCGGCAACGAGTACTGCGATGCCTCAGCGTCGGTCCGCATGTGCGGGTCGACCGGCAAGTCTTTTCGCAGCACCACTTTTCGCAGCTTCTCGCCATTGCGCTGTGGCGAGGTATGGCCCGCTGCATGCCACCATCGGGCGGCTTCGGCCTCGCGCCCGCTGAGCCGAAGCCGGATCGCGAGGTTGTGCATGGCGTTGGTGTCGCCGGTTTCGGCGGCACGCTGATACCAGTATTTGCCGTCTTCGAATCTGCGCTGGATTTCGCTGACCACAGCGACGTTGTACATCGCACCGGGATTCCCGGCCTCAGCGGCGAGGCGCCACCACTGTTCGGCGTGCTCGAGATCTTTCGCGCGGTGGAATCGTTGCGCCAGCTCGATCATTGAGTCGACGTCGCCCTGCTGTGCGGCGTCGAGGACCGCTAGTGCGTCGATATCGACGGGATCAGCGACTGCAGGTGCTGCCGGCGTGGTGGGTGGAGCGAACAGTCTCAGCGCGTGCGCCGAATTGTGAACTCGGCATTGTGGTTCCGGCTGGCTACGGCCCCTCAGTATCTTGGCCGTGCTGGCGTAGAGCTGATCGAGGGTGAGATCGGTGTCCGTCGCGGCGGCCAGCAGGGCCGCGGTGAATGCGGTGTGGCGGCCGTCTGTCGGTGCCAATGAGGGTTTGTTCTTGGGGGACGAGGTGAGCACGTACGTACCCTCGATGTTTTGGGTCTCGAACGTGACGAGGTCGGCGGACGTGCTCATGGTTTCGATGGCGTTGCCGGAGAAGCAACAATCCAGAATGACGATACGCGCCTGCGCGCGGCTCTTGCTGATGTGGCGTTTGACGACGCCGAACGGCACCGAACTCAGTTCGATCTGGTCGGGGTCACTGTCAGGCAAAACCAGATGCAGGTTTCCCGCTTGATCCAGCTTTCCGTGCCCGGAGAAATAGAACAGTAGAACATCTTCGGCCTCGGCCGCTGCCTGGGTGATCGCGGTTCCGACTTGTCCGGGCATGCTCGGGTTGTGCAGGACGGTGCAGTGTTGCTCGGCTACCGCGCCACCGGATGGCGAGGTCAGGCGTTCGGCGAGGTCGTTGATGTTGTTGGCGACGGCGGGCAGATCATGGAAGTCGGGGTGTGAGAAGCGGCTCGCCCCGATCAATACCGTGCGCCACCCGTTGCGGTCCGCGGCACCGGTCACTGCTTGGTCCGGTGGTCGAGGAGCTGGCGCAGGAGTTTCTCGACGTCGGTTCCCGCCCCGACACCCTTCGCGTCAATCGTCATCTCGCCGTCGCCGCGGGTGAACGTCAGTTTGATGTCGGACTGTCGGACGGTGAACCACGTCGACAACGAACTCGCCAGCGCGGTGAGGGTGCCACCCGTGCCGACGGCGACGACGAGGACTTCGGCGAGCCCGCCCATCTCGCCATCGCGAATAGGGCTGTCCACCAATGTCACCCGACCACGCAACGCCCGGTCGTCGTTGAACCACTCGTGCAGGTCGAACAGATCGTCGGCACCGCCGCTAGTGTGGAGCGTGAACTCGCTCTGCGTATCAACCACCGCACCATATTGCCACGGGCGCGACGACGTCGAAACCCGATCGGTGCACTGATTATGTTGCCGCCCAGCAACTTCCGTGTCATCAGCGCGACCGGGCGGCTCGGCTCTGGTGGTACTCCACAGCTTTGGCCAGGTCATCGAAACTGCCGACCTGGCCCACCACCGCCTGAAGATGTTCACGCACCTCGGCAGGAGTGGCGTAGAAGAACTCGCGGCGTTGGTTAACGAGGTTCACCCGCCGGTCGGCGAGTTGCTGATGCAACTGGTCTCTGATGCCGACCGCGTCCTTGTCGTAGAACATCGTGTGCATGTCGTACTTGAACGGCACCGAGGTGTTGCCGAGTTCGCGGATCCGGTCCTCCGGGTCGAACCGCCGGGTGAGGCCGATCATTACCATGTCCTTGAACGCCCCGATATTCGATAGCACGTAGACGAATCCGGCCCGGTAGTTGTCGGCACGATCCTGGATCGTCGCGATGTCGCTCTCGAGCTTCGCCAACAGACCGCGTAGCTGATCGGCGTCGGCGGACCGTGCCTTGCCGATCGCCTCCAGCGCGGCGAGGGATTCACGGTAGCGCCGTTGCTCCTTCTCCAATCGTTCCCGCTCCCTGGACAATTCAGTGTGCGCTCGCCGTTCCTCGCGCAGCCGATCGCGTTCCTCGCGCTCGTGCTCCTTCTGCCGCGCGAGAAACTCCAGGTAGTCGGCCGTCATCTCGAGTTCGCGGCAGCGCAGCGTGTGGTAATGGACGGACACCCGCAGCTGCATGGTCTTGCCGAGGCGTTCGATCGTGGTGGCGATCTTGTTCAGTCGAGTCAGCGCGCTGGTCAACTTGTACGGCTTGAGACTGCGGACGAGGTTGTCCGCTTCGGCGTTGTATGCCCGCAACATCAACTTCGAGTACTCGCGGACCATCTTCCGTCCCTCGGTGACCGAACCGTTGACGGTCCACGTGGTCGATGCCTCGATCGCACCACCGTCGCGGCGCGCCATCGCCTTGATCTCGCCTTGCAACAGCTCCAGCGCCGTGCGGTAGGCCATCGAGTCCGAGAGCGGATGGCGGTACTCGTAGATCCCGATCTCCTGCAGCACCTGCTCGTCGCGGGTGCTGATCACCTCAGCGCGCAGGGCGTCCAGCATGGCCTGATCGTCGGTCACTTGAGTGGCGAGCTGGTCGCGCAGCTGCTGCAGTTGCGCTGTTTCGAGCCCTCTCAGCGCCGTCAATTGTGCTCGGAGCCGTTGATTCTCGGCTATCGCGTCGGCGAGTTCGGCGGACTGGCGCTTCGCCAGCGCGCGTGCGCCGAACAACGGCACTTTCGCGGTCGATGCGCCCGGGTTCGGCGCGGCAGGTGCGGCGGCCATCCTGTTGTCGGTCCATTCGATGCCGTTCCAGTACCTGAGGTGGTCGGCGTCGGAGGGGTCCCGGTACCAGTTCGGTGGTGTGTTGCTCATCGC
>NZ_JBHWZY010000164.1:0-10299 GCF_042727815.1 Nocardia sp. NPDC060220 | reverse complement strand
GGTTCGCTCTTGATCCACGGTGAACGCATCATCGCGCTGAATCCCGACGAATCGATCGTGCGATACCGCGAATCCTTCGACGGCGAGGGCCTTTACGCGATTCCGGGCCTGATCGACGCGCACCTGCACTTCGAATCCCAGCTCGCGCATCCGGCGGCATTCGGTGAGGCGATCGTGCCGAGCGGAACGACCACCGTTTTCGGGGAAACGCTCGATTTCGCCAGTGCCGCAGGCGACGATGCGATCGATGCCGCCCGCGCGCTGTTCGCCCACCACGAGAAGCTGCCGTACCGGCTCTATGCCTTCGCACCGGGAAAGAAGACCTCACCCGAGGTCACCGAGGCGATGCTGGCGATGGATCCGGTGATCGGCCTCGGCGAACTGGCCCACCTGTCCTATATGACCGGCAACGCCGACGATTTCCGCAAGTCCGCGCTCGGACGCGCGAACGCGGGATTCGTGAACTGCCACTGGGGCGTCACCTCACTGTCGGGCATGCTGCTGAATTACATGCCCGCCATCGGCGTCGACAACAACCACGACGTCTGGAACGAAGACGATATCGAGAAGAGCATCCGCTACGGGCTCAATACCCAGATCAAATTCGGTGTCGGCAGTCCCGAGGTCATTCGAACGATGCTGCGCGCCATCGTGAAACGCCGTTGGCCCGCCGAGAACTTCCAGCTGTGCGCCGACAATATCTCGGTGGATCGGGTGCTGCGGCAAGGCCATATCGACTGGGTCATCTCGCTGGCCGTCGAGATGGGCATGCCGCCGATCCAGGCGATCAAGATGGGCACGCTGTACACCGCGCGCTCGTTCCACAAGGACCGCGACCTCGGTTCGCTGAGCCCGGGACGATTCGCCGACATCGTGCTCACCGACAGCCTCTCCACGATCAACCCCCGCTATGTGTTCAAGGGCGGCAAGCTCGTCGCCAAGGACCGTCGCCTGCTCGAACCGGTCGGCATCGACTACTCGGTCCTGACCAAGCAGCCCCGGCCCGGCCTCGCCGACCTGCGCGCCGAGCAGCTCGAGCTCACCCCGATCGAGATCTCCGAGGACGGCACGCGGGCGAAAGTACTGCTTTTCGACGTGTACGGACGCGGGCATCTCAAGTTCGCGCAGGAGGTCTGGGTCCCGGTGCGCGACGGTGTCGTCGTCCCCGAGCTCGAAGGCGTTCGCCTCAACCGGATCTCGGTCGTGCAACGCTATGCCGACGGGCAGCGCCACATAGTCAACGCGCTGTTCACCGGCGTTTCGCTCGACCGCGGCGCGGTCTCGACCTTCTGGCCGGCTCCGGCGGCCTATTTCGTGGTCGTCGGCAGCGACAGTACCGAGATGCGCGAGAACCTCCGGCACCTGGACGGTCTGGTCGGCGGCTGCGTCGTGACCGAGGATGCGCAGGTGAAAGCCGTTCTGCCGCTCGACTTCTACGGAGTGATGGCCGATATGGACCTCGCCGAGCTCGTCGAAGCGACCCGCTCGATCGACGACGCACTGGCGAAGCTGGGCAACCACAACGAAGGTGAGCCGGTCGTCAACAAGCTACTCACCCTGTTCATCTCGCTCGACCGCTTCGGCTTCATGAAATAGCCTCGGCTACCAGAGCAAGGGATCCACCGCAATGCAACACGACAACGACGCGGCAGTCATCGACAACGGAAACAAGGTCCGCCGCTGGATCACCTACGTCGCCGGAATCTATATCCTCACGCTCGGCCTCAGCCTCGCCATCAGGGCCGGGATCGGCATCTCCCCGCAGAGCAGCCTCACCCGCACGATGACGCTGGTGTTCACGCCGCTGAGCCAGGGCAACTACAACCTCATCCTCGAGGTCATCATGCTGGGCCTGACCTTCCTGGTCAGACCGAAGGCATTCAAGGCCGGCTACCTGCTCTCGATGATTCCGGCGCTGGTCCTGGCGGTGCTGCTCGACGTGAACCTGTGGCTCACCGAGTGGATCCAGCTCGAGCCGTACGCGGCCGATGTCGTACTGCTGGTCTTCGCCGACGCGATGCTGGCCTTGGGCCTGTTCATGACGCTGGTGCCGACGCCCGTCGCCGACTAGGAGTAACCATCACCGCCCGGTCTGTCGTGAACGGACCGGGCGGTGGCGTGCGCGGACCTGGGGAGGTGAACCCGGCCGCCATAACGTAGTCATCACCGGCGAGAAACACCGGCTGACCTCGAAAGAAGGCTCGATCATGTCGAATACGGCCACCCGCGCACTGCCCACCCGCACCCGCGAGATCCACCTCGCCGCCCGCCCGAACGGCGCACCGGTCGCCGGCGACTTCGCCCTCGTCGAACGGGAACTGCCGGAGCTGGGCGAAGGCCAGATCCTGGTCCGCAACACCTGGATGTCGGTCGACCCGTACATGCGCGGCCGGATGGACGACAAGGCTTCCTACATCCCGCCGTTCGAACTCGGTGCGGCCCTCGACGGTTCCGCCGTCGGCGAGGTGATCGCCTCCCGCTCGGCCGATATCGCGGTCGGCGCGACGGTCTCGCACTTCGCGGGCTGGCGCGAACACGCCGTCGTCGACGCCGCGACCGCCACCCCGATCGACCCGGAACTCGCCGCGCCGCAGCACTTCCTGAGCGTGCTCGGCACCACGGGGCTGACCGCCTACGCCGCACTCACCGATGTCGCCCAGGTGAAGCCCGGCGACACCGTGTTCATCTCGGCCGCGGCGGGCGCGGTGGGCAGCGTCGCGGGCCAGATCGCCAAGGCGCTCGGCGCGAAGCGGGTGATCGGTTCGGCCGGTGGTCCCGTCAAGGCCCGAAAGCTGCTCGTGGAGTTCGGTTTCGACGCGGCGATCGACTACCGCGCCGGTGATCTCGGCGGCCAGCTCACCGCCGCCGCACCTGATGGCGTCGACGTCTACCTCGACAGCGTCGGCGGCGAACACCTGAAGGTCGCCATCGAGGCGCTCAACCAGCACGGCCGGGTCGCCCTGGTCGGCGCGATCAGCGGCTACAACGGCGCCACCGCCCAGCAGAGCCCGGACCTCTACCTCGCGGCGACGAAGGAGATCACGCTGCGCGGCATGCTGGTGACCAGCTACTTCCCGATCTTCGGCGAGTACATCGCCAAGGCCGCGGGCTGGCTCGCCGACGGCACCCTCACCACCTCCGAAACCGTCTACGACGGCCTCGACCAGGCCCCCGCCGCGTTCCTCGGCGTCCTCACCGGCGCCAACACCGGCAAGATGCTCGTCCGCCTCGCCTGAGCGAGACCCGGAACGCCCCGCCGCGCACCGAACACGGTCCGGCGGGGTCGATCAACCGGCTTCGGCACAGGTCACGCCCGCCAGACGTGGCTCGCTGCCCGGGCGAAGTTGCCGCCGAAGATCGCCGCACGCTCGGTGTGCGTGAATCCGCGCGCGGCGAGGAGCTCGTCCAGGCCCGGCACCTCGGATTCGCCGAACAGGTCCTCGGGTGGAGTCCACTGGAGTGGGCCCCATTTCGTGTAGGACTCGGAGAACGCACCGGGGTTGTCGCGGATCTCGTCGTTGAACTCCTGGCCGTCGAACGAATAGTCCGATCCGATCCCGATGTGGTCGATCCCGACCAGATCGACGCCGTACCTGATGTGATCGGCGACCGCCGTGACCCGCTCGGCACGGGCGGCAGGCTCGTTGCGGCCGAGGAAGATGCCGACGCCGTTCACACCGATCACCCCGCCCGTGGCGGCACACGCTCGCGCCTGCTCATCGCTGATGTTGCGCGGATGCTCCCACAGCGCGGCGAAATTGGAGTGACTGTAGATCATCGGGACGCTGGTGTGCGTGGCGATGTCGAGCCCGGTGCGGCGCGAGCAGTGCGAGCCGTCGGCGAACATCCCTACCTCGTTGAGCTTGCGCACCAAGTCTTTTCCGTACCCGGTGAGCCCGGTGTCCTCGGTGTCGAGACAACCGCAACCCGCCGCGTTCGCATGGTTGTAGGTGGGCAGCAGCGAACGCACGCCGAGGTCGTAGAACAGCTCCACATTGTCGAGATCGCTGTCGAGCGGCCCGGAATCCTCCAGATCGAACGCCAGCGAGATCACCTCCGGCGCGCCGATATCGCCGACCAGATCCACCAGCCGGAACCGCGGATCCGCCCCCGCGTCGTCGCGGAACCGGTGCAGCAGCGCCAGCGAATCGTCCTTGGTCTGCGCCGAATACCCGACGTTCACCGAAAGATACGACCCCAACGGATACCGAGCAAGCTCGGCGACCCGCGCCGTGTGCCGCAACGGCAGACAGCAGTGCTGCTCCCACAGGAACACATCCACCTCCGGTTGACTCGTGACCTGCGATCCTACGTTTCGCCGCGCACCCGACACCGGACCGACGCTAACGCGATGCCTGATCCGTTCGATAAATCGGTACTGCTCCGCTAGCCCGAAGGCCCCAGATCAAAGGCGGTGCGACATGCGTCGCTTCCTCGTCCTGTTCGCCACACTCACCGCCTGCGTCGGCCTCTCGACGCTGCCCGCGGCCGCTGCTCCGTCCGACTGCGGACTCACCTGGGGTTCACAGGACAAGACGTCGTCGAACTACTCCACCGCCACCGTCGCCGATGTTCGCGCGGGCCGCCACGAGTGCTTCGACCGACTCGTCATCGACCTGTCCGGCCCCGTCGCCGGTTACCTCGTCGGGTACGTCGGCACCGTCACCCAGGACGGCTCCGGCGCGACCGTCCCCCTCCGTGGCGGCGGGTTCCTCCAGATCGCGGTCTTCGCCCCCGCCTACGACGACGCGGGCAACAGCACCTACAACCCCTCGAACCGCACCGACCTGCTCTCGACGAGCGGCTATCCGACCTTCCGCCAAGTCGCGTTCGCCGGCTCCTTCGAAGGCCGGACCACCTTCGGCCTCGGCGTCCGCGCCCGCCTCCCCTTCCGCGTGAGCACCTTCGACAACCCGACCCGCGTGGTCGTCGACGTCGCCCACAATTGGTGACCGCACACGCCTGACATCGGCGCGGGTCGCAGCGCGCCCGACATGCGAATCCTCACATCGGCAACAATGTGGGGATGAGCGGCGTTGAAGAGAACGTGACCGATCCCTATCTCTGGCTCGAGGACGTGACCGACGAGGGCGCGCTGGACTGGGCGCGCGCCCGCAACGACGTGGTGGGGCGGCGGTTCGCGGCGACCGACCGATTCGCCGAGATGGAGCGTCGCGTACTGGCGATGCTCGACGACGACACCAAGATCGCCTATCCCGGCCGACGGGGGCCGTGGCTGTACAACTTCTGGCGTGATGCCGAGCATCAGCGCGGGTTGTGGCGGCGGACCACGTTCGAGTCCTACGCCACCGACGCCCCCGAGTGGGATGTGCTGATCGACGTCGACGCGCTGGCCGAGGCCGACGGGGAGAACTGGGTGTGGGCGGGCGCCGCGGTGCTGCGGCCGTCGCAGGAGCGCGCCATCATCCACCTGTCCCGTGGCGGCGCCGACGCGACCGTCGAGCGCGAATTCGACCTGACCACCAGGCGATTCGTCGCGCCCGAGGACGGTGGGTTCTTCGTCGCGGAGGCGAAGTCCCGGATCGGCTGGATCGATGCCGACACCGTCTACATCGGCACCGATTTCGGGCCGGGATCGCTCACCGATTCCGGATACCCGCGCATTGCCAAGCGCTGGCGGCGTGGCACCGAATTGTCCGCTGCCGAAACGGTGTTCGAGGGCAAGTCGAGCGACGTCTCGATCGGCGCCGGATACGACCGCCACCCCGGCTACGAACGGCACTACCTGCACCGGTCGACGGACTTCTTCAACAGCGAGGTATCGCTGCTCGACGACGGGGAGTGGCGGCTGATCGAGACCCCCACCGACGCGGACGTGGACTGGTACCGCGACTGGCTGCTGGTGCGCTTGAAGACCGAGTGGACACCGGGCGAGACCACCTTCGCTCCCGGCAGCCTGCTGGTCACCGATCTGAACGAATTCCTCTCAGGGGCGCGGGAATTCGAGGTTCTCTTCGCCCCGGATCCGCACACCTCACTGGAATCGTGGGGCTGGACCGAGAACCATCTGATCCTCACCACCCTGCGCGATGTGCAGACCGGATTCCGCGTGCTCACCCCCGGTCCGGACGGCTGGGCGAGCAGCGAGCTCGCCGACTCCCCTGCCATGTCGTCCACCTCGGTGGCCAACCTCGACCCACTCGAGGGCGGCGACGAGTTCATGCTCACCACAACCGGTTTCACCACGCCGACCACGTTGCTCAGCAGCGCGATCGGCGAAACCGCGGTGACGCTGAAGCAGGCCCCCGGCTACTTCGACGCCACCGGCATCGAGACCGAACAGTTCTTCGCGACCTCCGACGACGGAACCGCGGTGCCCTACTTCGTGATCCGCCATCGCGACCGGCGCGGCACGCCGGGCCCGACGATCATGAACGGCTACGGCGGCTTCGAAATCTCCAAGACTCCGGCCTATCTCGG
This sequence comes from Nocardia sp. NPDC060220, assembly GCF_042727815.1. Lineage (NCBI taxonomy): Bacteria > Bacillati > Actinomycetota > Actinomycetes > Mycobacteriales > Nocardiaceae > Nocardia > Nocardia sp. NPDC060220. The sequence goes on along the minus strand of NZ_JBHWZY010000164.1, from coordinate 3,858 downwards.
CTCGGCGGGCATGAACTGGCTCGAACGCGGCGGCACCTACGTGATGACCAACATCCGCGGCGGCGGCGAGTACGGCCCCGAATGGCACACGGCCGCACTGAAGGAGCACCGCCACCGCGCCTACGAGGACTTCGCCGCCATCGCGCGCGACCTCGTGACCCGCGGCATCACCACCGCGGACCGGCTCGGCGCGATCGGCGGCAGCAACGGCGGCCTGCTGATGGGCGTGATGCTCACCCGGTACCCGGAACTGTTCGGCGCCATCGTCTGCCAGGTGCCGCTGCTGGACATGAAGCGCTACCACCTGCTGCTGGCGGGCGCGTCGTGGGTCGCCGAATACGGTGACCCGGACAAGCCGGAAGAATGGGCCTACATCAGCGAGTACTCGCCGTATCAGAACACCGACACCGGCAAGCAGTACCCGCCGATCCTGCTGGCCACCTCCACCCGCGACGACCGGGTCCATCCCGGGCACGCGCGAAAGATGGCCGCGCTCCTGGAGTCCCAGAATCGCACCGTCTGGTACTACGAGAACATCGAGGGTGGTCACGGCGGCGCCGCCGACAACAAGCAGTCGGCGTACCTGTCCGCGCTGGTCTACGAGTTCTTCATCCAGATGCTGATCGAGGGGCGCCGCTCGGCCTGAGGGTCAGCGGTCGCGCAGCCACTTCTCCACCGCGTCGACGGTGGAGTCCGGATCGGTGATCCAGCCGTTGTGCCCGAGGGCCTCCGGCTGGAACCACCGGGTGACCTGTGTGCCGGGCAGCTTGCCCAGCAGGTGATCCGCCGAGGTCTGCGGGGCCATGTCGTCACCGGCGACGGTGATCGACAGCACCGGGAACTTCAGCCGCGACATCCGCTCGTCGTAGTCGATATCGGCGCCGACGGGCACGAAGCGCCCGGTACGCGCCAGCCTGGCCCAGTCCGACATGAGAACTTTGGACTGCCTGCCGTAGGCGCGCTTGCCGAGCAGGTCCCCCGGCCAGAACCCGGCCAGGTTCGACGCCACCGCCACCGCCGCGGTGCCCACCAGCACGCCCGGACCGAACACCCCGCGATACCCCCGGAAATACGGTGTGCCGGAGGCGATCAGGATCAGGCCGCCGAGCCTGCCGCGCACCCTGGCCGCGTACATCGCCGCGAGTTGCCCGCCCATGCTGTGGCCGAGCAGGTACGGCGTGCTGGCGGGAAACCGGTTGCGCACCGCTGCCAGCATCGCCGGAAAGTCCACCGAGACCAATTCGTGGTAGCCGTAGGTACTCTCGCCATCGGGACGGCGGGTGCTCTCGCCCTGACCACGCAATTCGCCGATGGCGACATCGAATCCGCACGCGGCCAGCCGGTGTCCGAAGTACTCGTAGAACTCGCCGGGCACGGCCAGACCGGGGACGATGACCACGACCGCGCGTGGTGCGTCCGGGGTGACCGGATGCCGGTGCGCACCGGTGGCCGGAATGAGACGCACCGGCAAGGTGCTGCCGTCGGGTACCTGGATCGGGACGATCTCGACCCGCGCCATCAAGCCCCGACCGCGCCCAGGATCACCCGGCTCAGCACCTTGATCACTTCGTCGAGCGGCGGGCGTGGGTCGCTGCCGCTCCAGCCGTCGACCACGTAGTTCACCGCGCCGATGATGGCGAGCACGCGCAGTTCGTAGTCGCCGGGCGGGATTTCGCCGTGCATGGCCGCGTCCTCGGCGGCGCTGGCCAGCAGCGAACCCCACACGCGGCGCAGTTCCAGGCGGAACTTCTCGACCTTGGGGCCTGCTCCGACCACCTCGACCAACGCGACCCGCGCCTTGCGGGGATCGTTGCCGATCGACTCGACGTAGGCCCGCACGGCCGCATCGATCTGCTCGAGTACGGTCGCCTCGGACTTGTCCTCGAGCGCGGTGGCCACCGCCTCGCGCGAATGTCGGTCGATCTGCTCGTACAGCTCCAGCAGCAGAGATTCGCGACCGGTGAACTCCTCGTAGAACTGCCGAGACGATAGTCCCGCGTCCTTACAGATCGCACCGACCGAACTGTTGGCATACCCGTCGCGCGCGAAGACCGTCAGGCCTGACTCCAGAAAACGCGCACGCCGCTGGCGTTGCCGGTCCTCTACGGGTTGCCCGGCATACATTCGTCCCGTATTCGCATCCTGTGACATTGTCGCTGACAATACCGAAGGGCCTGATCCCCTCGTCATGGATCAGGCCCTTCGGCTGCCCAATCGGCCAACCGCGCGTTAGCCGAAAGATGGCTACAGACGGCTCAGTTGCCCGAGCCCTGCACCGAACCGGTGCTCAGCGAGCTGGTGAGCAGGCCGAGCAGCAGGGTCAGGATGTTGCCGTCGCTGCTGTCGTCAGTGATGTTGTAAAGCATGTGTCACTCCAAGTCGATGTTTTGTGACTTCGTTGTCACTGGCCATTTGCCGTCTCGGACGATACCCAGTGACAATGTGAAGTGGGAGTGTTTTAAAGGAATTTTCTAGAATTTTTTGTCATGGGACACAAGACCAAGGAACTCGGGGCGCGCGCGGGCCCTACATGAGCCGATTCACTCATGAGAACGAAGCCGTCGACAGCACGGGATCGTGAATATCGGCATCGCCGACACGTCATCGACGCGCTGGGGCAACCGTGATGTGAAACGTGAGTGTACCGAAGCGCGGTACTCACATCCGTTGATCGCCGATACCCACGAGCAGACGGATCCGGTAGCAACCGATGTGACTGCCGGACAGTCGAATACGGCGTAATCGGATCAGCGCAGGGTGCGACAAATCATTGCCGCCGAGCGCTGGGCGGGGTACTCCTGTTCCCATGACCACTCCGCTGAGCGCCGGGCTCGAGCCCGTCGGCGACTACTGAAACGACGGACCGGGGGTGAGCGCCGACAGGCAGAACAGCCGCGACAATCTGTGCCGTAGGGATTCTCGTCGCCGGACAGCTCTACGTGGCGCTGCCGATGCTCGGCGACCCGACCGAGGCGCAGGACACCTCCCGCGGCGCGGCGACCTGGACAATCCCTGCTTTCAGGCTCGCCCACCGCGCCGGCCCTCCGGTCACCGGCCCGTCGTGGAACCAGCGGAGCCCGGTGATCACTGGGAGTCCGACGGCCTTGTCCACCCCTGCGGTGATCGCGGTGCGGAATTCGAGCACGGGTCCCGCCGCGAGGGGTTCGCCTCCGTGTTCCGCGCGCCGCGGTTGGTTCTGCGCTGCCTCAGCCGCCGCGCCCGGGTTGCGATCAGCCTGCAAGAATTCACCTACAGGCGGGGGCCGGCCCCCATGGGGGTGCCTATGCTGAGCGTGACAGCCCGTCACGCATACCCGGAGGCACCGTTGCCGAACACTCTCGAAGCCAGCATCGACATCGCCGCACCGCCGGAGAAGGTCTGGTCGGTACTCGCCGATCTGCGCCGCATGTCCGAGCTCAGTCCGACAACCGTGAAGATGGTCGCGCTCGGCGGCGTTCGCGACGGCGCCTTCACCGTCAACGTCAACAAGGTGGGCTGGAAGGTCTACCCGACCACCTCGCGGATCGTGCGCTTCGAGCCGAACAAGGCGCTGGCGTTCCGGATGAACGAGAACCGCACGGTCTGGGCCTACGAGCTCGAGCCGACCGCCACCGGCACCCGTGTCGTCGAGACGCGCACCGTCGACGCCAAGGGCCTGCCGGGCTGGCTGCGGGGCACGATCAAGGTCGCCATGGGCGGCGAGGAGAAGTTCGAGGCCGACCTGGTCTCGGGGATGCACGAGACGCTGAGCAAGGTGAAAGTCGCCGCCGAGCGCTGACGCCCAGCTACGCCTGAGCCCGCCGGAACTTTCCGGCGGGCTCTTTTTCGTCACGGCAGGTTGTCGCGGATCTCGTCGAG
>NZ_JBHWZY010000163.1:0-10314 GCF_042727815.1 Nocardia sp. NPDC060220 | reverse complement strand
GCGTCGTTGGGTCCGCCCTTGCCCGCCGGTGCGGCGGCTTCCTCGGCGAAGGCGGCCTGCACCTCGGGGTAGCGGCCTGCGGCCGCGGTCATCATCGCGGCGAACTGCTCGGTGAACTGCACTTCCCCGTCCCCGCTCATCGACGCGACCTGCTGAGCCAGGCTGCGGGCGTGACCGTTGAGCAGGACGATCGTGTCCAGCCTCTCCGAGCCGGAGAGCCCGGTGCCTGCCAGTGCGGTGAGGGCGGCCTCGGTCCAGCCCATCTCGTTCGGGCCGAGAGGCCGCATGCCGACGGTGAGCTCGATCGACCACGGGTGCGCACGGTAGCGAGCGAAGAGCGCTTCGACCCAGGTGCAGAGGCCGGTTCGCCAGTTCTGCTGCGCGCCCGCGGCCTTCGGCGGTTCGCCCATCGCCGCGTCGAGCATCAGCGCGGTCAACTGCTCCTTGCCCGGCACATATCGGTACAGCGACATCTTGGTGAAGCCGAGGCGTTCGGCCAGCCGCTGCATCGACAGCGCGGACAGCCCTTCGGCGTCGACGAGCGCGATGGCCTCGGCGACGATCCCGTCGAGAGTGAGCGCGGGTTTGGGCCCGCGCTTGGGGCGCTGCGTGGTCCCCCACAACAGCTCGACCGTGGTCGGCGGCGGCATCTGCCCATCCTCTCGAAAATCGTCTTGACGTGAAACTGTGTCTACCATACTCTTATCTGCATCCACCGGATACAGATTCCATCGGACACAGATCTTCGGGAGTTGCATCATGCGTACTGTTCTCATCTCCGGCGCCAGCGTCGCCGGCCCCGCCCTCGCCTACTGGCTGCACCGCTACGGCTTCTCCGTCACCGTTGTCGAACGTGCCCCCGCGCTGCGGGCAGGCGGTCAGGCGGTGGACTTCAAGGGCAAGACCCACCTGACCGTGCTCGAGCGGATGGGCATCCTCGACGAGGTCCGAGCCCGGCGTACCGGTACCACCGACCTGGTCTTCGTCGACGACAACGGGCGCGAGCTCGGCGTGATGTCGGGCGAGTTCACCGGCGGCGACCTGGAGATCCTGCGCGGCGACCTGGCCGAGGTCATGTACGACAAGACCGCCGACACCGTCGAGTACCTCTTCGGCGACACCATCACCGACCTGCGCGACACCGGCGACGGCGTGGCCGTGCGGTTCGAGCACAACCCGCCCCGCACCTTCGACCTCGTCCTGGGCGCCGACGGCATCCATTCGCGAGTCCGGAAATTGGCGTTCGGCCCCGAGGCCGACTACGTGGCGCACCTCGGCTACTACTACTGCGTCGCCGGCGCGAGCCGCTGGAGCGACGCGGCCACGCCCCGCGACAAAGCGGCTGGGGCCGCCCACAACACCCCGGGCAAACTCGCCATCGACGGCGGCCCGAAGGCCCAGCAGATGTACATGTTCGCCGCCCCCGAACTCGACTACCCCCGCAACGACGTCGACGCCCAGCGCCGCATCATCACCGAAACCTTCGCCGACATGGCATGGCATGCCCCCCGCATGCTCACCGACCTGGCCGAATTCGACGACATCTACCTCGACTCGATCAGCCAGGTCCGGATGAACGGCGCCTACACCCGCGGGCGCGTCGCCCTCATCGGCGACGCCGCGTACGGAAACACCCTGGCGGGCTTCGGCACCGGCCTCGCCGTTGTCGGCGCCTACGTCCTCGCGGGCGAACTGGCCGCCGCCGCGGGTGATCACATCACCGCCTTCGCCAACTACGACCGGATCATGAAGCGCTACGCCAAAATCGCGGGCAACAGCAACGCGGGCCCCTTCCTCGCGCCCAAGACCGCCCTGGGCATCAAGGCGCGCAACTGGTTCCTCGGCTCCCGCTTCTTCACCCTCATGCTGAAATACGGCGACAAGGCCGCCAACGACATCGACCTGATCGACTATCCGCAGCTGGTCGGGTGTAGCGCTTGACTTGGAGTGCACTCCAAGTCATAAAGTCGGCGACATGAGCATTCGACTCGGCTATCAGATGCCCAACTTCAGCAACACGTCCTCGGTGCGTGAGCTGTTTCCCGCGGTGATCGCGCAGGCGAGGGAGGCGGAGGGGGCGGGGTTCGACGCCGCCTTCGTGATGGATCACTTCTATCAGCTGCCGTTGATCGGCGAGCCCGAGGAGCCGATGCTGGAGGCCTACTCGGCGCTGTCGGGTCTGGCTACCGCGACCGAGCGAATCCAGTTGTCGGCCTTGGTCACCGGCAATACCTATCGCAATCCCGCCCTGCTGGCCAAGACCGTCACCACGCTCGACGTGGTGAGCGGTGGCCGGGCGGTGCTCGGCATCGGGGCGGGGTGGTTCGAGCTGGAGCATCAGCAGTACGGGTTCGAATTCGGCACCTTCACCGAGCGGTTCGAGCGGCTCGACGAGGCATTGCGGATCATCACGCCGATGCTGCGCGGGCAGCGATCCACCTTCGACGGAAAGTGGTACCACACCGAGAACGCGATGAACGAGCCACGCATCCGCGACGACCTGCCGATTCTGCTCGGCGGTGGCGGCGAGAAGAAGACCTTCGGCATGGCCGCCCGCTTCGCCGATCACCTCAACATCATCTGCAACGCCTCCGAACTGCCCCGCAAACTCGACGCTCTGCACCAGCGGTGCGAGGAGGCGGGCCGCGACCCCGCCACCCTGGAAACCAGCTTCCTCGCGCTGACCATCGTCGACGAAGACGGTGACCGCGCCCGAAAGACCCAGGCCGACATGCTGTCGCGACTCGGCGTCGACCTGTCCACCCTGACCGAAGCCGAACGCCGGGCCACCGTCGCCGACCGCCAATTCGCCGGCACCCCGGACGAAGTCGCCGAACAGATCCAGGCCCGCGTCCTCGACCACGGCATCGACGGCGTCATCATCAATCTGATCGCCAACGGCCACGAGCCCGGTGTCATCGACCGGGTCGGCCGCACCCTGAGCCCGCTGGTGCACTGAGCGAGCTCACCACGACGCGAAGTGGTCTTCTCCTCGCTGGCGGTTCTGCTGGCGGCGACGGAAGAAGACTTCTTCCGGGGTGACGGTGGTGAGGGCGTTGGTGATGCGGCTCAGTCGGGTGTCGTAGCGGTTTTCGTGGATGTGGCGTTCGATGCCCGCTTGCCATTCGGGGGAAAGGCGCGACCAGATCGCGGCGACTCGGGACTGGGCGGCGGGTTCGGATTCGGCGAGTAGTTGCAGGAGAGCGGGCCAGTAGGTGGCGTCGGTGGCGTGCGCGGGCAGGGCGGCTACCGAGGTTTCGTCGAGTTCGGCGAGGGTGGCGGCGATGTGGCGGCGGGCCGGTTCGCTCAGGCGGGCGGACAGGGCGAACAGCCCGCGCCACGGGTCGGCTTCGTCCTTGCCGTCCAGCGAGCGGACCAGCGCGCCGAGCACGTCGGTGTTCGCGAATTGCGGGTTCGTCGACAAGGCCCACAGGGCAACGGGTTCGAGTCTGCCGATCACGGTGAGCAGCGCGGGCGAGGCGTTCCGGTTGACCGCGGTGAGCAGGAATCGGCCGACCTCGTGTGTGGTGCCGCGGCCGAAGAAGATGTCGCCGAGAATGCCGGTGATTTCGGGGTCGACCTTGCAGAACAGGGCGAGCATCGCGTGATGCAGGGTGGGTGGGCCCGCCAGGACGGTGTGGAGCATGGCCGGCACCCGCTGGCGTGGGCCCGCCAGCAACTGCCGCACGATCCGGCTCAACGTGTGCGCCGGGTAGGCGTAGGCGGCGGTGAAGATCAAGCCCGCGTCATCGAGGACGGTCTGCTCCAATGCCGCGATCAGCGGCTCGTTCACCACCGAGAGGAACCGCGCGGCCGTCACGTAGTCGCGGCGCCGCAACAGCTCGTTGATGATGAGGGTGATCGGCTCCGGCCTGCCGTATCGCATCAGCTGTTCGAAGACATTCGGGTCCAGGTACGGCGCTCCGTCGGCCGCGTAGACGGCATCGACCGCGCACAGCGCCTGCGCGCACTTGCGCGGATGTTTGACGCCGACCGCGCCGAGGAATCGGGCGGCGAGCACCGGCGGCACCACCCGCTCGAAGAGCGCGACGCCCACACCCACCGGAAAGATCGGCACGAGCGGGCTGACCCGGCGGAAGGTGTCCGCGTGCTCGGCATGCAGTGCGCGCAACATCTGCTGCTGTATCGCCGACAGGTGCACCGCACCGAGACGGGCCAGCGGTGCGAGGCGCTGCGGCGGCACTTTCAGCGTGCGCGCGAGCACCACGAGCTGTGTCTGAGCTTCGAGTTCGGTTTCGATCATCAGCTGCCGAAGAGGATCTTGCGCGAGACCTTACGCAGCGGAGCGGGCATCGCGGTGAGCGCGGCATCGATGGCCCGGCGCAGCGCCCGCACCTCGTTGGCCCGCGCGGCGCGGAACAGTTCGATCAGCTCCCTGGCCTCGGCCTCGGAGAGCAACTCGAACGCGTGCACCTCCCCGCCGACCTCACGCGCCAGCGCGCGTCGATATTCCATACGGACTGACCATGCCCTATTCCATTAGGCCCGTATGCGATTCACCGGAACTTTGTGTGTTCCGACAACACGATGGCCCCTGTCTGCATGGAGCTGACAGGGGCCATCGGGCAGAAGTTCTCCGGCTCAGCCGAGCAGGCGCCAGTCCTCGAGACCCTGGTAGAGCGGGACGCTCTGGGCCAGGCGCGACACCCGGCCGCGCAGGGTGTCGACGTCGGAGGTACCCGCCAGGGCGGCGGCGATGATGTCGGCTACCTCGGTGAACTCGGTGTCGCCGAAACCACGGGTGGCCAGGGCCGCCGTGCCGATGCGCAGGCCCGAGGTGACCATCGGGGGGCGAGGGTCGAACGGGACGGCGTTGCGGTTGACGGTGATGCCGACCTCGTGGAGGACATCCTCGGCCTGCTGGCCGTCGAGTTCGGAGTTACGCAGATCGACCAGGACCAGGTGCACGTCGGTGCCGCCGGTCAGGACCGAAACACCCTTGTCCTTCACGTCGGCGCCGGTCAGACGCTCGGCGAGGATACGCGCGCCGGACAGGGTGCGGACCTGACGGTCGGCGAACTCCTCGGTGGCGGCGATCTTGAACGCGGCGGCCTTGGCGGCGATCACGTGCATGAGCGGGCCGCCCTGCTGACCGGGGAACACCGCGGAGTTGAGCTTCTTGGCGAATTCCTGCTTGGCCAGGATCAGACCGGAGCGGGGACCGCCGAGGGTCTTGTGCACGGTGGAGGACACCACGTCGGCGTACGGCACGGGCGAGGGGTGCAGACCGGCGGCGACCAGGCCGGCGAAGTGCGCCATGTCGACCCACAGGTAGGCGCCGACCTCGTCGGCGATCTCACGGAAGCGGGCGAAGTCCTGGTGGCGCGGGTAGGCCGACCAGCCGGCGACGATCACCTTCGGCTTGGCCTTGCGTGCGATGTCACGCACCTCGTCCATGTCGATCCGGTGGTCTTCCTTCGACACACCGTAGGAGTGGACGTCGTAGAGCTTGCCCGAGAAGTTCAGGCGCATGCCGTGGGTGAGGTGACCGCCGTGCGCGAGGTCCAGACCCAGCAGGGTCTCGCCCGGGTTCATCAGCGCCATCAGCACCGCGGCGTTGGCCTGCGCGCCCGAGTGGGGCTGCACGTTGGCGAATTCGGCGCCGAAGAGTTCCTTGGCACGGTCGCGAGCCAGGGTCTCCACCACGTCGACGGCCTCGCAGCCGCCGTAGTAGCGGCGGCCCGGGTACCCCTCGGCGTACTTGTTCGTGAGGACGGAGCCCTGCGCCTGCAGGACCGCGCGCGGCACGAAGTTCTCCGAAGCGATCATCTCGAGGGTGTCGCGTTCGCGGGCGAGCTCGCCCGCCATCGCGGCGGCCAACTCGGGATCGAGCTCACCGAGAGACTGGGTATTCACCGAAGCGGTCGTCTGCGTCACGCCGTCGAGTCTATTGCCGACCGTGTGCGAGCCGAGCACGGGGATACCGCAACACCCTCCGAGCCGCCACCGGAGAGACCAGGGTCACAGCCCGGCTGACCAGGTTCGATAGCCGTCGAACACAACAGACTCGGCGTAACGACCCGTCCGACGGTGACCGATGACACAGATATGACCGCACTGCCCGTGACCCCGGCCATCGCACCGTCCAACTCGATCGAGGCACTCCTGCTGCAGATCAACTACCTGGTCTGCTCGCTGTTGAACCCCGGCGGCTGCGCCGTCATCCAGTAGCGACACTCATCCGCCGGATCGCCCCCGGCGTCAGCGGCTCGTCGAGCAGACGCCCGAACCGCTCGACCCGATCCTGGGCGCCGACCGCACCGTCGAGCCACCCACCGAGCAGGCGGTAACCCTCGACATAGGTGCTGATGTAGGCCCGCCACAGCGGCGAGGACAGGAACCGCAGCGACTGCCGCGCGCGTTCCGGCGTCGCCAGAATCCACCGCTGCAGGAACAGCGCCACCTCGTCCTCGCTGCGATGCTGATCGTGCAGCAGCAACGCGGCGTCCTGACGCACGTTCAGCAGTTTCGCCGACGCGGTCGAGAAGCGTTCGGCCCGTTCACCGTCGAAACGAAGGCCGAGGTCGGCGTAGATCTCCTGCGCCCAGACTCCCCAACCGGGCCCGACGATCGACCGAAGGGCCAGGTCGGCGAGGCCCTCGGCCATCAGGCACTGCGGGGTGTTGACCAGGAACAGCGTCTGCTCGTCCTCGCCCGCCGCGACCAGTCCGGCCTCCTTGCGGCAGTGCTCGGTGTGATGACCGGGGTAGGCCTCGTGCGCGATGAGCGCGGGGAGGTTGCCCATGTGCTGTTTGAGGTCGGAGTTGATCGCGACCGTCGAGGCGAAATTGCCCAGGTAGTAGTTGAAGCCGGACCACGGCTTGTCGCCGACCACCTCGTAGGTAACGTGCTCGTTGTCGGGCAGCGGATAGCGCTCGCGTACCCGCTCCCGCAGCGCGCTCGAGAACGCTTCGACACAGGTAGCGAGCTTTTCCGGGGGGATCTCGTCACCGCGGCGGTAGGCGGCGGCGCGCTCGGCCAGCGGTCCGTCGCCGCCGAGCACCTCGTCCATCTGCCGGTGCGCTTCGCGATAGTCGTCGGGGTCGCCCGGTGCGATGTCGACGTCGAAGTAGGCGCGGACCTCGTCGACGAAGCCGATCTGCTCACCGGCGAACTTGCGCGCCGAGCATTCCATCGCCACCAGGTGGGCATCGAGGAATTCGGTGCGCTGCGCCGAGAGCCCGGCATCGGGCAGGGCGGCGCGCAGATCGACGGCGCGCCGGGCCAGCTCCGAGGGCACCGGGACGGCCGCGTTCTCGATATCGCGGCGCAATTGCGGATCGCCGGTGTAGGCGTCGACGAACCCCTCTTCGAGGCGATCGAAAGCCAAACCCAGGCGCAGGTATTCGGTGACAAGTGGATGTGACCCCATCCGCCCGACATTACGTGGTCGATCGGAAAATGGCGTCTTACCTCGGCGTTGTCGCTGGTTACCGACCGGTAGCCAAACCCCCTGTTGCGCGCGGGCAGCGAGCACGGAGCACAATCTCGCTATGCGGTCAGAGTTATCCCGGATCTCACCAGACGGGCAGCCAAGCTGTGCGGATGCGCCCGGACGGAGGGTCGGGTAGGTGGCACGGATGAGCGAACCGAGCCCCTATGTGGAGTTCGATCGAAGCCAGTGGCGCACACTGCGCAAGTCGACTCCCCTGGTACTGACCGAGGACGAGCTGACCGGCCTGCGCGGTCTCGGCGAGCAGATCGACCTCGACGAAGTCGCCGAGGTGTACCTGCCGCTGGCGCGGTTGATCCATCTCCAGGTCGCGGCCCGGCAGCGGCTGTTCGCCGCCACCGCCACCTTCCTCGGCGAGAAACATCCCGACAAGCAGGTGCCGTTCGTGATCGGGGTCGCGGGCAGTGTCGCGGTCGGCAAGTCGACCACCGCGCGCGTGCTCCAGGCGCTGCTGGCGCGCTGGGATCACCACCCCCGGGTCGACCTGGTGACCACCGATGGATTCCTTTATCCCACAGCCGAACTCATCCGTCGCGGCATCATGCACCGCAAGGGTTTCCCGGAAAGCTACGACCGGCGCAAGCTGCTGCGATTCGTCACCGAGGTGAAGTCGGGCGCCGAAGAGGTGTGCGCGCCGGTGTATTCGCACAAGTCCTACGACATCGTGCCCGACGAGAAGCACTGTGTCCGCCAGCCCGACATTCTCATCGTCGAGGGCCTGAACGTGCTGCAGACCGGTCCGCGACTGATGGTGTCGGACCTGTTCGACTTCTCCATCTACGTCGACGCCCGCATCGAGGACATCGAGAACTGGTATGTGCAGCGCTTTCTCGCGTTGCGCAAGACCGGCTTCGCCGACCCCGACGCGCACTTCCACCACTACGCGGCCTTCGACGACGAACAGGCCACCGCGGCCGCGCGCGATATCTGGCACTCGACCAACCGGCCCAACCTGGTGGAGAACATCCTGCCGACGCGCCCCCGCGCAACCCTGGTGTTGCGCAAGGACTCCGACCACACGATCAACAGGTTGCGGCTGCGCAAACTCTGATCGGCTCGCGCGCCGACACCGCTCAGCCGGTGGCTGTCGGCGAGCCCAACGAGACGACCTGCGTCGCCACTTCCGCGCTGTCCTCGCCCTGGTGGACGACCAGGACTCCATGCGGCGTGCCGCGCGCGTCGGTGGGCTCACCGGCGACCACCTCGAGCATCGGCTCCTGCGCCTGTTTCCGCGGGAGCATGTCGACCACCGGGTACTCCCCGACCGGCGCCCACCCCTGCGCCGCCAACTGCATCCGGTCGACCGTGCTCGGCGCGCCCGCGAGGTCGGACCACTTGCGGGTGGCGATCGTGATCGAACCATCGGCGCTCCAGCGCGGGTTGTAGGCCGCCGAGCACTCACCCGGCAGGGTGGGCATGGCCAGGACACCGTTGTTGGCGGCGTCGATGGTCGCCACGTTGCCGCTGCCGCAGGTCGCGCTGCGCGCGGTGGCCCCGGCCAGCACGAAGGTGTGCCCATCGGGACCAGCGGCGGCCGACAGTCCGGCGTCGATGCCGGGCACACGACCCAGCGGCAGGATGACATCGGAGCCGATGGCGTAGAGGTGACTCTTCTCCCACCACAGGCCGCGCGATTCCACCCGGGCCAGCAGCACGAACTCGTCGGTGGCCGCCACAAGTTCGGCCCCGCCCCACCCACCACCGGTGAGCGGACTCGGCGAATCCGGCAGGACGATCTCGCGTTCGGGCGCGGCGGGCTCGGAACCGGCCAGGTCCATGCTCATGATCTCGCCCGGCTCCCGCCACCAGCCGACCACCGAACCGCGCAACGCCACGGCGTTGGCGCAGTCACACGGTATCCGGGTCACCGACCGGTCGCGCACACCCACCGCGACCAGCGTCTTGCTACCGCTCTCCACCGCGAAGGCGTAGTGCCCGTCCCTGGTGAACGCCACCGCGGCCGACGAATAGCCGAAACTGCCCGGCGCCCGCACGGTTTCGCCGCCACGCACCACCGCCAGCTCGGCGTCGGTGCGATAGGCGAACACCGCGCCCTTCGCGGCCTGCTCCTCGGCGGGCGTCAGTCGCGGCGGCGCGGGCTGGTCGACCCCACCGCAGCCCGCGACGACCGCCACGGCACCGCACACGACGCCGAGCACCACGATCCGCGCCCGCCACCCGCTCGCCTTCGTCGCAACTCCCACAGCTCACACCCCTGCAATGTGTCGTCGGGCCCGGTCTCGCGCAGCAGCCTAGCGGGGGGTGGCGCCGGATCGGGCCTACTCCGCTACAACTTCCAGGCCGCGTCGAGCCTGGTCGCCACGTCGATATTGCGGACCGCCGCGATCTCGGGTTTGCGGATCTCCTGTGCGACGTACCGGGCGACGAACCGGCGGATCTCGTGGTCGACGCTGGCCAGCACCCGCAGCAATTCGCCGCGCTTGGAGCTGCTGGCGACATTGACCCGCACATCGCCGGGACGCGGCTCGGCGATGTCGATGACCACCCGCAGTGGGTCGGCGGTGCGCGCGGTGAGATGCAGATGCACGGTGCCGTCGACCCGGAAACGCGACCTGTCGACCGCCAGATCGAGAACCAGATCCACGCGCAAGGGAATGGTCAGTTCGAAGGAGATGAACGCGTCGACGAAACGCAGGATTCGTGGCTGCCCGAGCTCCACCTGCGCGGTGACCTTCGCCAAGCGACCCGGCCCCACCCCGATCGGCCCGAAATCGAAAGCGGCACCGGTGAGTTGGCCGAACGCGTCGGCGATGCGCTGCTCGGAGACGGCGTATTCCAGGAAACGCCTGCCGAATTCCTCATAGCTGATGTAAGAAGGC
>NZ_JBHWZY010000162.1:0-10373 GCF_042727815.1 Nocardia sp. NPDC060220 | reverse complement strand
GTGCCGGCGAGGGCGTAGGCGGACAGGATTTCCCAGCCGCGGTTCTTCGCGACCTCGCGCAGGTCGGAGTCGGGGTTGATGGCGACTGCGGTGCCGACCAGCGACAGCATGGGGACGTCGTTGTGGCTGTCGGAGTAGGCGGTGCAGCGCTTGAGGTTGAGCCCCTCGCGGATGGCGAGGGTACGCACCGCGTGCGCCTTGCCGAGGCCGTGCAGGATGTCGCCGACCAGGCGGCCGGTGAACTTGCCGTCGACACTCTCGGCGACCGTGCCGAGGGCGCCGGTCAGACCGAGGCGTTTGGCGATCACATTGGCCAGCTCGACCGGGGTGGCCGTCACCAACCAGACCTGCTGGCCGGCGTCGAGGTGCATCTGGGCGAGTGCGCGGGTGCCGGGCCAGATCTTGTCGGCGATGATCTCGTCGTAGATCTCCTCGCCGAGTGCCGCGAGTTCGGCCGTGGGGCGGCCCGCGATGAAGCTGAGCGCCTTCTCCCGGCCCGAGACCATGTCGGAGGAGTTCTCCTTGCCGGTGACCCGGAACTTCACCTGCTTCCAGGCGACGTCGACCAGATCGGAGGTCTTGAAGTACTTGCGCGCGGCCAACCCGCGGGCGAAGTGGACGATCGAGGCACCCTGCACGAGGGTGTTGTCGACGTCGAAGAACGCCGCGGCGGTGAGGTCGCGCGGAACCTCGGGGCCCGCGTCGGCACCCTGCTCGGCGAGCTCGGCATCGTGCAGCTCGAGCGCGGCGTCGGCGCTGGCCTCACCGGCCAGGTTGGCGCGTAACTCTTCTTCGCTCGGTCCGAACGGGCTGCGTGGCAGCCGTGCGAACTGTTCCTGCAGTTCCTGACCGAGGCGGCTGGGCTGCCACCGTGCAGGGAACTCCCCGAATCGCCCTGCGACGAATCCGGCCCTAGTCACCTTCGAACGTTCCGGCACCAGTACCCTCCGCTAGTCGCGCGAACCATGTCCACAGTAACCGGCTGCACCGACAACCCGCTGCGGGCTCGGGGATTAAATAGGGCTCATGACTAATCCCACACCGACGGTGACCCTGTTGACCCGCGCTGGTTGCGGCATGTGCAGCGCGGCACTGGAGCAATTGCGGATGATCTGTGGTGATTTCGGTCTCCCGGTCGCCACTGTAGACGTCGACGAAGCCGCGGTCAGGGAGCCGGAACTGCGTGCCGAATACGGTGATCGCCTGCCGGTGGTCCTGTTGAACGGCCGTGAACACAGCTATTTCGACGTCGATGAGCCCCGTTTGCGGGCGGACCTGAGCCGGATCGCTGGTCGCGACGGAAAATGAGGCCGAATTCACCGACTTTGTGAACGCCTGCACAAGCGGTTACGGTGGTGACACGCAATCCGCACCGCCGCTCCACGCGGCGGCGGTGGCCGGGTTTGTACCGCCCCTATGGCACCGGTCGCGCTCTCGTAATTGCAGCGACCCACACCGGTGAACGAACAGAGGAACCGGACCGCGATCAGGCCCGGAACGAGGAGCCGACGACGTGACAGAGCAGCACGAGACGCCGAGTGGCGTCTCCGGCAAGGCTCTTGTGCGGGACATTCCGCAGGCCACGGTGACTCGTCTTGCTACCTATCTCCGGGTTCTCGCCGGGTTGGCCGACGAGGGTGTAGTCATCGTATCGAGTGAGGAACTCGCTGTCGCGGCGGGTGTCAATTCGGCGAAGCTGCGCAAGGATCTTTCCTTCCTCGGACCCAACGGTGTGCGGGGTGTCGGCTATGACGTAGCCAAGTTGCGCACCAGGATCGAAGATGTGCTCGGACTGTCGCAGGGACATCGGGTAGTGCTGATCGGCGCGGGCAATCTGGGTCGCGCGCTGGTCGGTTACGGCGGATTCGGGGTACGAGGCTTCACCGTGGTCGGGATCTTCGACAACGACCCGTCGGTGATCGGCCAGTCGTACGCCGGTCTCGTCGTGCGCGATGTCGAGCAACTGACCGCGCAGATTCCGGCGCTGACGCCGACGATCGCTGTGGTGGCCGTGCCCGACGAAGCCGCCCAGGACGTGTGTGACCGGCTCGTCGACGCCGGACTGCCGTCGATTCTGAGTTTCGCGCCGCTGGAACTGCGCGCGCCCGCCCATGTCCAGGTCCGCCGCGTCGACCTGGCGATGGAACTGCAGATGCTGTCCTTCGATGCCGCGCGCAACGACGCGCCCGCGCTGCCCGAGATCGCCGAGGTCGGCTCCGGCCGCGTCGCGCGCCGGGTACCGCCGCCGAACCACCTCACCCATGCCGCACCGGTCGAACCGGCCCGCGGCAGGCCGACACGGCGTACCGCGCCGCACTCGGCCACGCCCCACTCGGCAACGGAGCCAAGCACCAAGGGATCGGTGATCACGCCATGAGCGAGCGCCAGCGAGCTGAACAGCGACACGGCGTGCGGACACGCATGACAGGGCACAGCGCCGGCGAGGTGTGGTCATGAGTGTTCTGCTGGTAGGGATTTCGCACCGCAGCGCCCCGGTGTCGGTGCTGGAGAAGGTGGCCATCAGTGAGGCCGATCGGCCGAAGCTGGTGGATCGGCTGCTCGCCTCGAGTCACGTGTCGGAGGCGATGATCGTCTCCACCTGCAACCGGGTCGAGGTCTACGCGGTCGTCGACGCCTTCCACGGCGGACTCGGCGAGGTGAGCGAGCTGCTCACCAAGCATTCCGGACTGCCGCTGGGCGACCTCACCAAGCACGCCTACGTGCGCTACAGCGAGGCCGCGGCCGAGCATCTGTTCGCGGTCGCCAGCGGCTTGGACTCGATGGTCGTCGGCGAGCAGCAGGTGCTCAGCCAGATTCGCAGCGCCTACGCCAGCGCCGACGGTCAGCAGGCGGTCGGGCGCACCCTGCACGAGCTGGCTCAGCACGGGTTGCGGGTCGGCAAGCGAGTGCACTCGGAGACCGGGATCGACCGGGCCGGTGCCTCGGTGGTGTCGGTGGCGCTCGATCGGGCGCGCGGTGTCGTGGGCGATCTCGCCGGACGGACCGCCGTGGTGGTCGGTGCGGGCGCGATGGGCGGGCTGGCCGTCGCGCATCTGTCGCGGGCCGGGATCGGGCGCATCATCGTCGTCAACCGGACCCTCGAACGCGCACAGCGTCTCGCCGAGACCGGGCGCACCATGCACGGTGTCGACGCCGAGGCGGTCGAGATGTCGCGGCTCACCGAGGCCATGGCGGGTACCGATGTGGTGATCACCTGTACGGGCGCGGTCGGGTCCGTGGTGACTCTGGCCGATACCCATCGCGCGCTCGCCGGCCGGGCGCGCACCGACGCCGCCGAGCGTCCACTGGTCTTCTGCGATCTGGGCCTGCCCCGCGATGTGGAGCACGCCGTGGCAGGCCTGCCCGGCGTCGCCGTCATCGACATCGAATCGCTGCAGCGCGATCCGGCCGCGGGTGCCGCGGCCGACGACACCGCCGCCGCGCGCGTCATCGTCGCCGACGAACTCGCCAAATACCTTGCCGGGCAACGCATGGCGGAGGTCACTCCTACGGTGGCCGCGCTGCGTCAGCGTGCCGCCGATGTGGTGGAGGCCGAACTGCTCCGCCTCGATTCGCGGCTGCCCGACCTGGCCGACCCGGCCCGCGACGAGGTGGCGCGCACGGTGCGCCGCGTCGTCGACAAGTTGCTGCACGCGCCGACCGTGCGGGTGAAGCAGCTGGCATCGACGCCGGGCGGCGACAGCTACGCCGAAGCGTTGCGTGAGCTGTTCGAACTGAAACCTGGTGCGGTACAAGCGGTTGCCGCCCCGATGGAGGTCGCCGCGGCGGAGTCCGCGCTGGCCGACGACTTCACCGCAGGCCACCTCGGCGATGGGCCGTCACGCTTGACCGAGTCAAGACCCGACACAGGCAGCATGCGAAACCACGCAGCGCCGCTCGGGCATGCGCAGGAGGAAACCGCATGACCACGACAGTGCAGGAAGAGGACACCGTGACCGCAGGCAGCAGCAGTGCGCCGTGGCGGATCGGCACGCGCGGCAGTCTGCTCGCGCTGACACAGGCGGGCACCATCCGTGATGCGCTGATCGCGGCGGGGCAGCCCGCCGAACTGGTGGTCATCAAGACACCGGGCGATCTGTCCTCGGATCCGGTGCAGAAGATCGGTGTCGGGGTGTTCACCTCCGCGCTGCGCGACGAGCTCGCCGCGGGCGGCATCGACATCGCGGTGCATTCCTATAAGGACCTCCCCACCGCGCAGGACCCGCGCTTCACCATCGCCGCGATCCCGCCCCGCGAGGACCCGCGCGACGCGCTGGTGGCTCGTGACGGCATGGTGCTCGGCGAACTGCCCGCCGGTGCTCGCGTCGGGACCTCGGCCCCGCGCCGCGCCGCGCAGCTGCGCGCACTCGGCCTCGGCCTCGACATCCTTCCGCTGCGCGGCAATATCGACTCCCGCCTGCGCAAGGTGAGCGAGGGCGAACTCGACGCGATCGTCATCGCCCGCGCCGGCCTGTGCCGGATCGGGCGCACCGACGAGATCACCGAATCGCTCGAACCGGTGCAGATGCTGCCCGCCCCCTCGCAGGGCGCGCTCGCGGTCGAATGCCGCAGTGACGACCCGCAATTGATCGAGATACTCGCCGGTCTGGACGATGCCGCGACCAGAGCCGCGGTGCTCGCCGAGCGTTCGCTGCTCGGTGAGCTCGAGGCAGGCTGCACCGCGCCGATCGGAGCGCTCGCCGAGATCGTCGAGTCGATCGACGAGGACGGCCGGATCTTCGACGAACTCTCGCTGCGCGCCTGTGCCGCCGCGATCGACGGCTCCGATGTCCTCCGCGCCTCGATCGTCGGCGCGCCGAAAGACGCGGCCGAACTCGGTCGCACGCTGGCGCGCGAACTGCTGGACCTGGGTGCTCGCGCATTGCTGAGCGTCACAGACGAACCGGCGCCCACCGACTTCACTAATTCCAGCCCGATGGAGAACAACCGATGAGCAGCAGCCGAGCTACCAAGAAGCAACCAGGGCGGATCCTTTTCGTCGGATCCGGCCCCGGCGACCCGGCCCTGCTGACCGTGCGTGCCCGTGAGGTGCTCGAACGGGCGATGCTGGCCTTCACCGACCCCGATGTCGACAAGGGCGTGCTCGCCCTGATCGGTAGCGCGGTCGAGGTGGGCGAGGACGGCGAGAGCCCGGTCGACGTGCGGCCCGCCCTCGGCGAACCCGCCGAGGTGGCCAAGACGCTGATCGCCGAGGCGCGCAACGGTCACGACGTGGTCCGCATCGTCACCGGCGACCCGTTGACCACCGATTCGGTGATCAACGAGGTCAACGCCGTCACCCGCTCGCACATGGTGTTCGAGGTGCTGCCGGGCCTGCCCAACGGCTCGGCCGTGCCCAGCTACGCGGGCATCGCGCTGGGCTCCGGGCACACCGAGGCCGATGTGCGCGGCGAGGTCGACTGGTCGGCGCTGGCCGCCGCCCCTGGCCCGCTGGTGCTGCACGCCACCTCCGGTCACCTGGCCGAGACCGCCAGCGCGCTGGTGGAACACGGTATGGCGCCGCAGACGCCGGTCGCGGTCACCGTGCGTGGCACCACTCGTCAGCAGCGCACCATCGAGGCCACGCTGGCCTCGCTGAACAACGCCGCGTCCGAGCTCGTCGGCCCGCTGGTCGTGACGGTCGGCAAGGAAGTCGACAAGCGCGCCAAGATGTCGTGGTGGGAGTCGCGTGCCCTCTACGGCTGGACCGTGCTCGTCCCGCGCACCAAGGATCAGGCGGGGGAGATGAGCGAGCGGCTCGTCACCCACGGCGCGATCCCGATCGAGGTGCCGACCATCGCGGTGGAGCCGCCGCGCAGCCCCGCCCAGATGGAACGGGCCGTGAAGGGTCTGGTCGACGGGCGCTACCAGTGGGTGGTGTTCACCTCCACCAACGCGGTGCGCGCGGTGTGGGAGAAGTTCGCCGAGTTCGGACTGGACGCTCGCGCGTTCTCCGGTGTGAAGATCGCCTGCGTCGGCGAGGCCACCGCGGAGCGGGTGCGCTCCTTCGGTATCAACCCCGAACTGGTGCCCAGCGGCGAACAGTCCTCCGAGGGCCTGCTCGCCGACTTCCCGCCCTACGACGACGTGTTCGATCCGGTGAACCGGGTGCTGTTGCCCCGCGCCGACATCGCCACCGAGACCCTGGCCGAGGGCCTGCGTGAGCGCGGCTGGGAGATCGACGACGTCACCGCCTACCGCACGGTGCGCGCCTCGCCGCCGCCCGCGGAGACCCGCGAGATGATCAAGACCGGCGGTTTCGACGCGGTCCTGTTCACCTCGTCCTCCACGGTGCGCAACCTGGTCGGCATCGCGGGCAAGCCGCACGCTCGCACCATCGTGGCCTGCATCGGCCCGAAGACCGCGGAGACCGCGATCGAGTTCGGTCTGCGTGTGGACGTGCAGCCCGAGACGGCTCAGGTGGGCCCACTGGTGGAGGCACTGGCCGAGCACGCGTCGCGCCTGCGCGCCGAGGGCCTGCTGCCGCCGCCGCGTAAGAAGAGCCGCCGCAGCAGCAGCCGCTGATCTCAGCAGATACCCCGAAAGCCCGCCCGCAACGGCGGGCTTTCGGCGTATCGGGGTCATCGGCTGTAGCGCAGCAGTGTGCGCACGAGCCGGCAGGTGGCATCGGACGGCGGGCGGATGTCGATCTTCTCGGCGGTGCGCCGGATCGTGTCGTTGGTGGCCTGATTGGGTAGGTACACACCGGAATCCAGCAGCGCGATCGTCAACCGCATGGCCTTGAGCCGACGGTTGTGCGCCACGTACCAGCGGCGCGGACGGCCCGCGGGCAGTCGCTTCTTCTCGAGCGGCACGTACGGCGCGGTGATGAAAGTGGTCTGAGCGGCAATGGCATTCATTCGGCGTCCTCCCGTTGCGTTTGGGTCCCGCCCCCGATCGTCGGAACCCTCGAACACGCTTTCGATTATACCGAGGGGCACCGACAGGTTTCGTCGATCTCTCGCGGAAGCCATTGAGCTCCAGTGGGTTTCGATGTTATCCACAGGTTCGCCGCGACCGGTCGCCGACCTCGGCGAAGCGCCGCGCGTGGTGATTCGCGGATAGCTGTCGGACCGCTGTGATCTAGTAGCGCAAGGCAACCCGGGGAGAGGCGATGACGGTGAACGAGATCGACAAGCGGCTCGGCGCGCACGTCGCGGCGGACGAACTGCTCGGCCTGGCATGGCTCGTGGCAACCGGAGACGATGTCATCACCGGCGCCATCGGCCACCTCGACGACACCCGCACCACCCCGATGCGCACCGACACCATCTTCCGGATCTCCTCGATGACCAAACCGCTCACCGCGGCGGCGGCCTCGATTCTGATCGACGACGGCGTACTCGATCCGACCGAACCGGTCGACCGGCTCCTCCCGGAACTCGCCGGCTTACGTGTGCTCGCGCACCCCACCGCCGAAGTCGCCGACACGGTCGCGGTGAACCGCCCGATCACCGTCGACGACCTGCTCACCTTCCGCCTCGGCTGGGGCATGGATTTCGCCGACTTCTCACCCAAGCCGTTCGACGCCGCCTGGAGTGCCCTCGACCTCGGCTGGGGCCCGCCGACGCCCGCGCGGATGTTGCCTCCGGACATCTGGCTGCGCCGGCTCGGCACCCTGCCCCTGCAGTATCAGCCCGGCGAACGCTGGCTCTACCACGTCGGCGCGTCGATCCTCGGATTCCTGGTCGCCAGGGCAGCGAACAAACCGCTCTCGGAATTGCTGGCCGAGCGTGTCCTGCGCCCACTCGGCATGACCGACACCGGTTTCTCCGTCCCGCCTGACAAGCTGGCCCGATTCGGCCCGCATTACTCGGAAACAGACGGCACCCGCACCGTCTTCGACCCCGTCGACGGGCAATGGAGCACTCCACCCGCCTTCGAAGGGGGCGGTGACGGCCTGGTCTCCACTCTCGCCGACTACTACCGCTTCGCGCGGATGCTGCGCGACGGCGGCGAACTCGACGGCATCCGGGTGCTGTCCGAGCGAGCCGTCGCGGCTATGACCACCAACCACCTCACCGCCGAGCAACTGGCCCGCGGCGGACCCGGCCCCGGCGACAGCGCGGGGTGGGGTTACGGCGTCGGCGTCCAGTTACGCGACCAACCCGACGGCCCACGCGCAGGTGCCTACGGCTGGGCAGGCGGTCTCGGCTCGACCTGGTCCAATGACGGCGCGGTGACGGCGATCCTGCTCACCAACGAAACGTGGAGTTCGGCCGGCCCGTCCCCGGTCTTCGCAACTTTCGAGCAGATTCTGGGCGAAACCGCCCGCCGTCGCGACCCGTTGTAGGCGCTGCGGCGACCATCGGGGGACAGGCGTATTCTGCGGGCTATGACCGCTTTCGACCGCCCGCGGCGGTTGCGCAGGACACCCGCATTGCGTCGACTCGTCGCCGAGACCACGCTGCAGCCGCGTCAGTTGGTACTGCCGATGTTCGTGGCCGACGGACTCGACGAGCCGCGGGAGATCAGCTCGATGCCGGGGGTGTATCAGCACACGCTGGACTCGCTGCGCAAGGCCGCCGCGGAATCGGTGGCCGCCGGGGTGGGCGGACTGATGCTGTTCGGTGTGCCGCTGTCCGAGGACAAGGACGCCACCGGCAGCCAGGCCAGTGATCCGAACGGGATCCTGAACCGCGGTCTGCGCGCGCTGGCCGAAGAAGTCGGGGACGCGACGGTCATCATGGCCGACACGTGCCTCGACGAATTCACCGACCACGGCCACTGCGGGGTCGTCGGCACCGATGGCGCGGTCGACAACGACGCCACCTTGCACCGCTACGTGGAGATGGCGCTGTCGCAGGCCGAAGCCGGTGCCGATCTGCTCGGAACCAGCGGCATGATGGATGGACAGGTCGGCGCGATCCGGCGTGGGCTCGATGCGGTCGGGCGCACCGACACCGCCATCCTCGCCTACGCGGCCAAGTACGCCTCGGCCTTCTACGGCCCCTTCCGTGAGGCCGTCGGCTCGTCGCTGGAAGGCGATCGCCGCACCTATCAGCAGGATCCGGCCAACCGCCGCGAGTCGCTGCGCGAGCTCGACCTCGACCTCGCCGAGGGCGCCGACATCGTGATGGTGAAGCCCGCGATGTCCTACCTCGACATCCTGCGCGACGTCGCCGACCGTTCCACCGTCCCCGTCGCGGCCTATCAGATCTCCGGCGAGTACGCGATGATCACCGCCGCCGCCGAGCGTGGCTGGATCGATCGCCGGGCCTCGATCCTGGAGTCGCTGATCGGCATCCGGCGGGCAGGCGCGGACATCGTGCTCACCTACTGGGCGACCGAGGCAGCACACTGGCTGTCGTGATCGTTCCGCCGAACAAACCCGAAACCCTTCCCGTGCCGGAGGACGTCGGCACCGCCCGTCAGCTGTGGTGGGGAATCGCCGGCCTCGGTGTCGTCTACACCTTCGCCAGTGTCATCACCATGACCGGGGAGCGCGACAAGCTCAGCAAGCAGTTCCTCGACGAGATGCACAAGTCGGATCCGAACTTCCCGGCGTCGACCGTCGACGTGATGGTGCTGGTGGCTTTCGCGCTGACCGCGCTGGTCGGGGTGCTGCTGGCCGGTGTCACCGTGGCGATCGCGCATCAGCTCGGCCGTGGCAAGAGCTGGGCGCGCACGGTGCTCACTGTTGTCGCGATCTGGCTCGGACTCGGCGCCGTCGCCACCATGTTCAGCTTCTCCGCGGTCGCCAATCCAGCGACGATCGTGGCGGGCGGCTCGGCGATCGTGCAGGGCGTGCTCGCCGCGGGGGCCGCGTTCCTCAGCTACCGGCCCGAGTCGACGAAGTACTTCCAGTCCCGCCGGAAGTGACACCACACAGTGTATGGTGAGGATTATCACACCGGTTGAGCGCCGGGGGAGCGGAGGCAATGATGCGCGTGGTGATCGAGCAACCACACAGCCTGCGACGCGACCTGTTGGTGATCGGGCTGATGGTTGTACTCACCCTCGCCGTCATCGCGCTGATTCTGCTACCGAGCCTGGTCGGCTGATTCGATCTCGCCCCTGGCAGGATCGCAGGAATGAGACGCTGGATCGCGCTGTTCGAACTCGGCTTCGCCGTGCTCTTCCTTGCCTGCGCGATCGTCAGCTGGCGCGCCGCACGGCGCACGACCGAATTCGCCGGCACCGATGAGCACCCCGGGTTCGAGGCGGTGCGCTACGTGGCGCCGTTGCTGTTGCTCGCCTGTGCGCTGGTGATCGTGAGCGGGGTGCTGGTCATCGATGTCGTCACCAGGATCTACCGCGGATCTGTAGCACCGCGCGATCTCGAACCGATGATCTAGAGGAAGCCGAATTCCGATGTGTGCGTGGGGGTTCGGGACGCGAGCTCGCACCGCGGGCTCCCTCGAGGAGGAATC
>NZ_JBHWZY010000161.1:0-10382 GCF_042727815.1 Nocardia sp. NPDC060220 | reverse complement strand
ATGCTGATCATCGAGTCCACCTTCCTCGACTCGGAGACGGATCAGGCGCACGAACGCGGCCATCTCACGGCGCGTCAGGCGGGCGAGGTCGCGCGTTCCTGCGGTGTGAAAACCCTTGTTCTGACTCATTTCTCGGAGCGCTACACCGAAAGCGAGGACCACCTGTTCATCGAGCAGGCAGACTTCCCCGGCGCCGTCCTCGCCCACGATCTCGACCGTGTCGCCCTCCCGCCGCGACGCACAGGCGAGTGAGGACAGCCGCGGCACACCGGCCGCGGCTGTCAGCGAACCTAGAAGCCGAAACTTCCGGTCGAGGGCGTCGCGGCCGGTACGGTGACCGTGACCAACTCGGAGAACGCGAACTCGGCGCCGTTGACGCAGCCACCGCGGGCGGTGATCGTGGTGCCGGGCTCGAGACCGTCGAGCGAGGTCACGACCGTCTTGCCGGGGTCGGCCAGCGATTCCGGGGCGCTGTCACCGAAGAACACGTGGTTGTTCTCGGGACCGACGCCCGCTTCGGCCCAGCACTGCCCCCGGTCGTTCGGGTTGCGCAGGGTGGCGGTGACGGTGCCCGCCGCGGTACCGGCGAAGCTGATCTCGGGCGCTACGAACGGGGTCGCCGCGCTTGCGGGCGCGCCGGGACCGAAGGCGACAACCGCGGCTGACGCGGCGAGGATGGCTCCAGAAATTCGTCTGTTCATCACATGTTTGATGCTGCACCACAGAGGATTTCGAAACAAGGACGGCGGTGCCCCAGCAATCGGGGGCTGGCGCCTCAGCGCGAAGCTCGGCGCGCTTCGAGCCCATCCAGGATCAGATCCAGACCGAAACCGAACTCGCTCGAGTAGTCGTACCCCGGTCGCAGTGCGTGGTCGACGATCATCTCGGTGAGATACGGCAACTCGCCTGCCGGAAGGTTCGCGAGGATGCCGCCCGCGACTTCCTCGACGTCGGCAGGCACAGACACGGGCAGGTTCGCCTCCTGCAGGACGAACCCGCCGACGTAGCTGTCGATCAGCGAGACCGCGTGCGCGGCCATCGGCAGCGAGAACCCGGCCTCGCGAAGAACTCCGAGAACAGCGTCGTGATGACGCAGCGTCGCCGATCCGGGATTCCGGCGGGAATCCATCAGCCCGAGCGCCCAGCTGTGTCGCGCCAGTACCGAACGCGCCGAACAGGCCCTGTCGCGGATCGCCTCCCGCCACTGCGCACTGCCCGACTTCGGCAACTCGATCGCCGCGAACACCGCGTCGACGACCCCGTCGAGCATCGCGTCCTTGTTCGGCACGTGGTTGTAGAGCGACATCGCCTCCACGCCCAGCTCCTGCGCCACCCGCCGCATCGTGATGGCCTCCACTCCCCCACGGTCAGCGACCCGGATCGCGGCCTCCAGCACACGATCGCGGCTGAGCGGTTGCCGTACAGGCATGGGACCTCCTCGGTGACGAAGTGTTGACAACCTTACAGGTGTAAGTCAGCCTTACATGTGTAAGTCACACCGACCCGAACAAGGGAGCACCTAATGCCTATGCCGATTTGGTGGGGCCACATCAACAAGCGCGTCTTCAACCCCCGCGCTGTCGCAGGCGGAAAATGGCCGGTCCTCACCCACACCGGCCGCTCCTCGGGAAAGACCTATCGCACCCCACTCGACGCCCACCCCGTCGACGGCGGCTACCTGTTCGTCCTCGTCTACGGATCAGCCTCGGACTGGGTGCAGAACATCCTGGCCGCCGGCACCGCGCAACTCCGCAAGGACGGCCGGGAAGTAGCCCTCACCGCACCCCGCGTCGTCGGCAGAGACGAAGCGTTCCAGGCACTTCCCCCGGAGATCCCCCGCCCACCGAAACTCCTCCGCATCACCGAGTTCCTCCGCATGGACCTCGCCGACTGACCTCGACCGGCCGGTCACGATGAACGCCGCGGCGCACGGTTCAGGGTTCAGCCCACATCCCGTCGCAGCCAGGTGACTTCCGCGCCGACGTTGTCGGTCCCTTGACGGAACGCCTCGAGATCCTCGTCCCAGGGTGCGCCCAATGCTCGGTCGAGTTCGGTGGAGAGGTCGAAGGTTCCGTGGACGTCCAGTTCTTTGGCGGCTTGGAGTAAGGCGCGTAATCGCATCTCGCCCAGCATCACGTCACCGTTGGCGCCGGTGGATCCGTGCCAGAGGCCGAGGGCGGGGACGAAGCTGTAGCGTTCGCCGTCGACGCCTTCGCTGGGGTCCTCGGTGACTTCGAAACGGAGTACAGGCCAGGTGCGCAATGATTGGGCTATCCGGGCCGCGGTGCCGACGGGGCCGACCCAGTCGCTGCTGGCGCGGAGTTGTCCGTCGGCCGGTTGGGTGTTCCAGCGCAATTTCGCGGGGGACGACAGCGCGGTGGACAGCGCCCATTCCACGTGAGGGCACAACGCGGCGGGCGATGAGTGGATGTAGACCACACCCGCCGTCGCGTCAGCGAACTGACTCGATGCGCGCACTTACCAACACCTCCAGCCTCGACAAGGAACGTCTTCCCCAACGGCCCGTCGTGGTCTGGCGTGGCACGAGTGTACTGAAGTGTGCGGTGTTGCGCGTGTTACTTTACTGCGTGTTATGTGTCTCTGCGATAACGGAATCGCTGAATTTCGGCCACGCCGCTCTGGCCCAGTCCCCGAAATTCTCGTCGCTCAACGCGATTGTCGCCACTCCGATTTCCGGATCGACCCAGAGGAACGTGCCGGACTGCCCGAAGTGCCCGTAGGTGCGGGCGGAATTGGTTGTCCCCGTCCAGTGCGGGGTTTTCCCGTCGCGGATTTCGAATCCCAATCCCCAGTCGTTGGGGCGCTGGGAGCCGTATCCGGGCAGGACTCCGTTGCGGTCGGGGAATTGCACCGAGGTCGCGTCGTCCACAGTTTGCTGAGATATCAATTGAGGTGTCAGCAACTCGGCGGCGAATAGCGTGAGGTCGGCGAGGGAGGCACTGCCCGCATGGCCGGCGGAACCGTCGAGGACCGCCGTGCGCATACCGAGCGGCTCGAAAACCGCCTCGCGCAGATACTGCGGGAATTCGATCCCGGTGTGCTCGGTGAGGAAATCGGCGAGCAGTTCGAAGCCCGCGCTCGAGTAGATACGCCGGGCCCCTGGTGCGGCGAGAACTTCGGGCGTGGCGAACGCGACGCCCGAGGTGTGGGCCAGCAGATGCCGCACGGTCGAACCGGGCGGACCCGCCGGTTGGTCGAGTTCGACCGCACCTTCCTCGAGCGCCACGAGGGTGGCGTAGGCGACGAGCGGTTTGGTGACCGAGGCCAGCCGGAACACCCGTTCGGTGTCGCCGATGCTCGACACCGTGCCTGCGGTGACGACGGCGGCGGCGGCGTTCTCGACCGGCCAGTGCTGAACCTGCTGCAACGATCGCATATCGGCAGCGTACGAGACGCGGCTACGATCGTGGACACCATGAGTCCCGCACCATCGATCCACGGCGACGTGGCGGCCGGTTTCGGCCCCGTCGCCGACGCCTTCCGCCGCAACTTCACCGAGCACGGCGAGATCGGCGCCGCCGTCGCCGTCTACTCCGGTGACCAACCCCTGGTCGACCTGTGGGCAGGCCATCGCGACCGCAAGCGCGAGGTGGCCTGGGAGCGCGACACGATCGTGCCGGTGTTCTCCTCGTCGAAGGGAATGTCGGCGTTCACCCTCGCGGCGGCGGTATCGCGGGGGCTGCTCGACTACGAGGCCCCGGTGGCGAAGTACTGGCCGGAGTTCGCCGCGCACGGCAAGGAGCGCATCACGGTGCGTCAGCTGATCGACCATCAGGCCGGGCTGTCGGGACTGGACCGGATCGTGAAACTGCGCGAACTGGTCGACCGCGACGCCCTCGGCGAGCTGCTGGCCGCGCAGAAGCCGGCCTGGGAGCCGGGCACTCGGCACGGTTATCACGCGCTCACGCTGGGGCTGTATCAGAGCGAACTGCTGCGGCGGGTGGATCCGGCGGGCCGAAGTCTCGGGCGATTCTTCGCCGAGGAGATCGCCGCCCCGGTCGGCGCCGATCTGTTCATCGGACTGCCCGAGACCGAGTCGATGGACCGGGTCGCCCAGCTCTCGGCGACCAAGGGCTGGGACATCTGGCGCTATGAGTGGCGCGATCTGCCGCTGCGCATCGGCGGTGAGGTCTATGCCAAGCGCGGATACTCCTATGCGGCCCTGACCAATCCGCGCCCCGGCGCCCCCGCCCGCGCCGCGCGACGGGAGTTCCTAGAAATCGAATGGCCCGGCATGAACGGCGTCGGTAATGCCCGCGCGCTGGCGAAGGTCTACGGCGCCGCCGCTGGCCGCACCGGTGTGCTGCCGATCAGCGAGGACGTTCTCGACCTGCTGGCCGCCGCCGACACCGCCGACGATGTGCCCGCCGACGACCTGGTGCTGCACACCAAGAGCCGCTACCACCTCGGTTTCCGCAAGTCGCGCGGCACGTTCCGCTTCGGCTCGGACAAACGCGCGTACGGCACCACCGGTCTGGGCGGCTCCTTCGGATTCGCCGACCCGGCAACCGGAGTGGGCTTCGGCTACAGCATGAACCGCCTCGGTATGGCGATTCTCGACGATGTGCGCAGCCGCAACCTGCGCGAGGTCGTCGTGCGGTGCGCCGCCTGAGTCCACGATCCGAACCGACGAGCACCACGCTCGCCCGGTGTTCCCCGAAACGAACACGGGCGAGCGTGGTGACCTCGATCAGTGTGCGGTGACGCCGGTCAGCTCGTTCGGCGTGGCGGCCAGAGTGGCGCTGGCGGTGATGTTTCCGGCGGCCAGGTCGACACGGTGCACCTGCTTGGACGCGGGGTCGCTCACGTAGGCGACGCCGTCGCGAACGAACAGGTTCGGGCGGGCGACCTGCCAGTCGAGCGGCTCCTGCCAGCTGCCGATCACGGGAATGGTGCGAACCACCGCACCCGCGACGGGGTCGATGACGTGGATCTTGCCGTCGGTGCCCAGCACCAGCGCCTCACCCTGCGGGCCGCGGGCCAGCGAACGGAAGGTGTAGCTGGTGCCGATATCGACCAGTCGCAGCGTGCCGTCGACGGTGTTCACCAGCGAAATCTGCTGCGGGCGTTCGAGTTCGGCGTCTTTGTCCTGCTTGTAGTCACCGAGCACGATCGGCGACGCGTCGCTGCCGGACATGTTGCCGATCCGCCCGTAGGCGGTGGGGCTGGTGACCTTGGTGATCTTGCCGTCGCGGTAGACGACGGCGCCGGTCTGGCAGCCGATCACGACCGCCTCGCCCTGGGCCGCCGCTTCGCCGTGCACACCGGGGCAGTCCTCGTTGCGGGTGAGCTCCTTGCGGTCCTTGTCGAGCGCGACGACGCCGACCCGCTTGTCCTCGGTGCCGAGGGTGAGCACCATGTTCCCGTTGCTCAACTCGATCGCGACACCGTGGTGCGGGGCGGCGGCCTTGTAGACCTCCGTCGGCTTACCGTTGTCGACCTGCGCGGTGTCGAGGACGGTGACCTCACCGGAGCCGTCGGCGAACAGCACCGTCTTACCCGCGTGCCGGACGACGTGGCCCGGCTTGGCTGCCGGGAACTGGGTTCCGGTGAACGCGGCCTCATAGGCGTCGAAGACGCGGAAGCCGTCCTTGGTCGACACCATCAGATGATCGTCGTCCCCGACCGGGTTGAGCCGGTTGTAGCCGTCGATCTTCACCTCGCCCCGCTGGGCCAGTGACGCGCCGTCGAGGACGTAGATGCCGCCGTCGTAGGTGAGGGCGATCGGTTCGGCACCCGGCGCGTGCGGGTGGTCGTGACCGGAATCTGCTGTGCCGCAACCGCTCAGCGCCATCACCGAGGCGAGTGCCGCGGACAGGGCCACCATGGTGGTGGTCCGTGACCTGTTCATGTAGTGCTCCATCTCTTGTGCGTGCATTACGTGCTGGGCCCGGATAGACCACGGGCGATGGCCTCGGTGTTGGCGCGAGCCATCTCCAGATAGGTGGCCGCGCCGCCACCGGGCGCGGTGAGCGACTCGGTGTGCAGGGCGATCACCTGCACCTGTAGCCCGGTGTGTTCGGCGAGGACACGCGACAGCCGATCGGGCTGTGCGGAGTCGGCGAAGATCGCGCGCACGCCCGCGGTCCTGATCGCGGTCGCGAGGTCGTCGAGATCGGAGGCGCTCGGCGAGGCCAGGGTGGTGCCGCTGGGGATCACCGCGCCGATCACCCGGAATCCGAATCGCTGTGCGAGATAACCGAAGACGTGATGGTCGGTCACCAGCTGCCTGCGCTCGGCCGGGACGGCGGCGAACCGATCGGTCATCCACCGGTCCAGCTCGTCGACCTCGCCGAGGTAGCGCTGCGTGTTCGCCCGCACTGTGTCGGCGTCGATGCCGTCGACCCGGGCGAGCACCTCGGTACTGATCGCCTCGACAGCCGTGCGCACCCGGCGCGGATCGGTCCAGAAGTGCGGATCGGGTTGTCCCGCTGACTCATCGGAGGTGTAGGTGATCGGATCCACCCGCTCGGCCACGGCGAGGGTGGGAACCCCGGCACTGGCGGCAGCCCCCACATGCCGGGCCACGCCTTCCTCGAGCCCGAGCCCGTTGTGCACCACCAGCGCGGCTCGCTCGATCTCGGCGGCTCGACGTGCGGAAATACCGAACGAATGCGGATCGGCCCCCGCCTGCATCAGCACCGTCACCGGCACCGTGTCACCGACAACGGCCCGGGTCAGATCGCCGAGGATGTTGGTGGTCACCACGATCCCGGACCGCTCGGCTCCGCTGTTGCACGCACTCACCAGCGGCACGAGCAGGGCAGCCGCGAACAGGAGCGGGACTGCGCGGCGGATCGTCTCCGTAATTCGACGAATGTCGCGGCGGCGCCACGGTATCGATGACACGGCAGTTGCCCACCGTCGGCTCGAGGGGAGCACGTGAGAGATGTGCGCGCGCTTCACAGGCCGGTCTCCACCATCAGCGAGGGCGCGATGTCCAGCGAGAACGTGCGCGCGACGCGAAGATTGTCGTTGTAGGCGATCTCGTGGACGGTGCGCGCCCGAGAGTCGTTGATGTAGGCGCGCTCCGGGTCGACACTGATCACCGGATCTCCTTCGACGGGTCCGGCGAGGAGCGCGGTCCGCGTCGTCTCCGTGCCGGTGACGGGGTCGATGCCGTGCAGCACGCCATCGCGGGTGAGCACCAGCAGCGGCGATCCCTCACCGGCGGTGTTCACCGCGACCGCGCCGGAGATCGCGACACGAGCCCAGGTCTTCTTCCTGATGTCGAGCGTCCACACACCATCGCGGCCCGCGAGCGCGGTCAGGGTGGTGCTGCCGGGGCGGTGGGTGAAGGCGCTCGCCCGGTCCGAAGTCTGCGCCGGATAGGGAATCTTCTCGGCGACGACCTCGCCCTCGCGCTGCGCCACCACGACCGCGCCGTCGGCACAGCCGAAAACTACTCCGCGCCTGGTCACGGCCTGCCCTCTCGGCTGCGGACACATGGCAGCCTGCACTCGCCCGGCCGCGCCGTCACGCCCGCGCACCTCGACTCGACCCGAGCTGTCAGCCACCACGATCCGCTCGGCATACGGCACCGCGATGCCCTCGATGCGGCGTTGCGTCTGGACGGCGCCGCCGTCCAGCGCCGGACGGTCGAACAAGATCGACGCACCGGAGTCCAGCACCACCGACGCGACGGCAGCATCGCTGTACGCCCCGACAACCCCGCGGGCGCCTTCCGGTGCGGGAGAAACACTTGCGGCGCCAGGCCCGGTAGTCGCACCACTGTCGGTCGCGGCAATCGCACCGATCTCCCGCACGGGGGCCTTGTAGTAGTGCCGGTGGTCGCCGTGGTCGACGGTCCACGCCCCGCTGTCCACGACCTGGATAGACCCACCTGAACTCAGGTACGCGAAACGCCCGTCCCCCACCGCTCCCACAGTCGACACCTTCTGGTCGCCACTGCTCGGTGACGGCGCAGCACCACCTGGTGCACTCGAATGCGGTTGCGCTCGAACACTTTCCGGCGAACCGGCGGCAACTGTCGTGACCTCCCCACTCGACAGATCGATCAC
Source organism: Nocardia sp. NPDC060220 (assembly GCF_042727815.1). Classification (NCBI taxonomy): domain Bacteria; kingdom Bacillati; phylum Actinomycetota; class Actinomycetes; order Mycobacteriales; family Nocardiaceae; genus Nocardia; species Nocardia sp. NPDC060220. The sequence goes on along the minus strand of NZ_JBHWZY010000161.1, from coordinate 2,340 downwards.
CCGTACAGCCCCGGCCCCGTCGGCGACAACCACGCGTGTCTGAGCCTCGCTCATCTCCTCCGCGCCCGCGACGAACCCGTGCGGCGCCGTCTCCTCGACGATCGGCACCTCCGTTGCCCCGCAGCCGACCAACGGCACAGCGGCGAGCGCGACCACGCCCACCCGACCGACCCGTTCCCGCACCGCGGAAACGAGCGCGGACACGAAGAACGCGCCGACGGCCACCGCCGCGATGGTGGCCCCCGCCGCGGTTCCCGCGTGCCACGAAATGACCAGTCCCCCTATGGTGGACAGCCCACCGATCAACGCGGCAATCGCCATCACCACCGGCACCCGGTTCGACCAGAACACCGCGGCGGCGGGCGGTGCGATCAGCAATCCGAAGACCAGCAGCGTCCCCACGACATGAAACGACGCCACGATCGCCAGGGTCACCAACCCCACCAGCGCCGCGTGCGCCGGCTTCGGACGCAGGCCGAGGGTGTGTGCCTTACGTGCATCGAAGGTCAGCGCCACGAACGCGCGATGTCCGAGCACCGCCACCACCAGCGCGACGCCAAGGGCCGCAACGAGATACCACAGGTCGACGGCACGCACGGCGAGCACATCACCGAACAGGAACCCGGTCAGATCCACCGCGAAGGACTGCGACCGCGACACGATGATCACCCCGGTCGCGAGCATCCCGACGAACAACAGCCCGATCGCGGTATCCGGCGCGAACCGCTTGCCACGGCTGAGCAGCGACACTCCGGCGGCCATCGCGGTGCAACTGATCGCGGCGCCGATCATCAGGTTCCCGCCGAGCAAGGCGGCGACCGCGACGCCGGGCAGCATCCCGTGCGCCATCGCGTCGCCGAGAAATGCCATGCCGCGCACCACCACCCAGGTCCCGGCGAGGGCACATACGCACGACACGAGCAGCCCACCCCACAGCGCGCGTTGCACGAAAGCCACCTCGAACGGGGCGAACAGCCAATCCATAGCGCGAGACGATATACTGAAAATGATTATCGTTTCAATCGAGGTGAGATGCAGCACACAGATGACGCAGCAATCCGGATCGAGCGGCTGACCGCCGGTTACGCCCGGCGGCCCGTACTCCACGAGGTGACGGCCACGATCCCGCGGGGGCAGGTGACCGCGATCGTCGGACCCAACGGCTCGGGGAAATCGACCCTGCTCGGCGTTCTCGCCGGCACCGTGGCGGCACAGGAGGGGACGGTGCACCGGTCCACCACCCGGCGACCCGCCTTCGTGGTGCAACACACGGCGATTCCGCCGACGCTGCCGATCACGGTGCGAGAAGTGGTCGCGATGGGGCGCTGGGCGCACCGCGGACCGTGGCGGCGTCTCACCCGCGCGGATCGCGAGATCGCGCGCACCTGTCTGGAACGAATGGAGCTCGCCGACCTGGCGACCCGGCGGCTCGACACCCTCTCGGGCGGTCAACGCCAACGTGCCCTGCTCGCACAGGCTTTGGCGCAGGAGTCCGATCTACTGCTGCTGGACGAGCCGGCAGCGGGCTTGGACGAGGCGTCTCAGACCGAGATCTCCCGGGTTCTGACGCAGATCAGCACGGAAGGTGTGACTGTCGTCCAGGCCACCCACGACCTGGACGAGGCGAGCCGGGCAGACCACTGTCTGCTGCTGCAGGACGGGCGACTGAAGGCCGCGGGTCATCCGGAGAAAGTGCTGGTCAGAGCCTAGAGTCGAGGACATGACCGAGAAACCCGACTCCGTCGACGCCTATCTGGCGGCCCAACCGCCGTCGGAGCGCGCTGTCCTGCAGCGGATCCGCGAAACGATCCACCGCGCGGTGCCCGACACGGGCGAAAAGATCAGCTACGCCATCCCGGCCGCCACCATCGACGGCCGGGTGTTCATCTTCTTCGCGGGCTGGAAGTCCCACGTGAGCGTGTACCCCGTCCCCGAGGGGGACGAGGCGCTCGAGAAAGCCGTCGAGCCCTACAACTCGGGTCGTGGCACCTTGAAATTCCCACTCGGCGAACCGATTCCGTACGACCTGATCGCCCGGGTCGCGGTCCGCCTCGCCGAGCGGGCGGGCGGGCGGGCAAGAGCTGACTACCAGTCGGCTTCGGTGAAGCGGATGATGCCGCGGATGTTCTTGCCGTCCAGCATGTCCTGGTAGCCCTGGTTGATCTCTTCGAGCGAGTAGCTGCGCGTGACCATGTCGTCGAGATTGAGCTGGCCGGCCTTGTAGAGCGAGAGCAGGCGCGGCGCGTCCTGGCGAGCGTTGCCGCCGCCGAAGATCGTGCCCTTCACCGTCTTCTGCAACATCGACAGCAGGAAGCTGTTCATCTTGACGTCGCCGGCATC
>NZ_JBHWZY010000160.1:0-10394 GCF_042727815.1 Nocardia sp. NPDC060220 | reverse complement strand
GCGCACGGACCGCGTCCACCCCGTCGGGCAGGGGAACCAGTGCGTCCGTCGGCACCGCCGCGTATTCCGCCCAGCCACCCAGCGGCGGATGACCGACGACCCGGGTCCCGACCGATGGGCCGGATCCGTCGGCCGCGGCCTGCACGACCAGTCCGGCGATGTCTTTGCCCGGCAACAGATCCGGGCGCGGATCCGCCAACAGGAAGGTCTCGCCACGGTTGGGCGCGAAAGCCTCGACGCGGACGAGTGCCTCGTCGACGCGGGGCACGGGTTCGGCCGCTTCGGTTATGGTGACCGGCCGCTTCGGGTCGCCGGTCGGAATCAAACGTCGCATGCCGTGATGTAACCGCCGTACCGTCGGCCCGGGCCAACAACTGGCCCGCGATGGTGACAACGCACGGTTGTCGCCGCTGCGTGTCATACCTGGACGCCGGGTAGGAACGCGCGGATCCAGCTGGAGGTGACATCGCGCCGACCGACCGCCGACGGTTTCGCCGCGTCGGTGGAACTCCGTGTCAGGGCGGCCGACGGGAGCGCTATGGTGCGAAACGTGGACCTGGATCTGGCAACCGTGCGCGCGTTCGTGCGCACGGCGCACGAACGGCATTTCGGCCGTGCCGCCGCGAACCTCGGGATCACTCAGCAGGCGCTGTCCAAGCGAGTGGCCCGACTGGAATCCAGCCTCGGTGTCCGCCTACTCGACCGCGACCAGCACGGGGTACGACTCACCGAGGCCGGCGCGCGGTTTCTGCCGGGCGCCGAGGAGACCCTGCGCGCCGGTGATCGGGCGGTGGCCGCCCTCGTCGGCGCGCACGGTCCCCTGCACATCGACGTGTGGGGGCACCTGTTCGCTCCGCTGCGCACGGTCGCCCAGGTCGCGACCGCACCGGGAGCACCGCCACTACGACCGGGCCACGGACGCGACCTGCCCACCGTCGCCGCAGCCGTCGTCCACGGTGAGATCGACGCCGGATTCGGCCGGGTCCACCCGCCCTTACCGGACGGGTTGACCCATCGTCTCGTCCGCCTCGAGCCGGTCGATGTGGTCGTGAGCACCGATCATCGGCTCGCCGGGGCCACCTCGCTGCGCCCCGACCAACTGCGCGACAGCGTCCTGCACGCACCGGCCGATCTCGGCCGCCTGGACTTTCTTGCCCGTTTCGCCGAACGTTTCGGTATCAGCGAGCACCTCACCACGCCGAATCTCGGTCTCGCACCGATGCTTTCGACGCTGGCCGCCGATCCGCGTGGCTTCGCCCTCCTGCCCGCCGACGTCGAGTTCCCCGAGGCGCCAGGGGTCACCGCGATACCGCTGGTGGACCCGACTCCCCTCTACGCCTGGTCGTTGATCTGGCGTACCGGCGCCGAACCGCCATTGCTCGAAGCGCTGGTGACCGCCCTGGTCCGGACGGCAGGCGAGAATCGGTGGCTGGAGTACGACCCGGCCCGCGACTGGTTACCGACGCAGGAACCCACCCTCGCCTGATCACGGGCACAGTGACTCTGCCGGTCCGTATTGTCCGAATCGATGCGGGAGGTCCGCTCACCCGGTGATACAGTCCGGCAGGATTTTTCGATGGGGAGGGTCAGTCATCAACGCAGCACGGACAGTTGGGTGGCGCACCGGGTTCGGGGGGTCGGCTCGATGAATCGCACCAGGTGGATCATCGCGAGCCTGGTGGCGGTGGTCGCGGTCGTCGTGGCGGTGGTGGTCGTCGTGGTGGTCACCCGCGACGAGGATCCGCGTGAATTCGTCGCGGAGAAGTACCGGCGAGCGCAGCAACTCGATCAGGCGAACAACGGCCTGGCGTTCCTCGCCACCGCCGCACCGGCCGCGGTGGCCGCCACGATCGCGAAAGCCACCGACCCGCGCGGCCGGCGCAACACCGGCGACAACCACTACCTACGCTTCGACCACGACCTCCTCGCGGTGTCACCGCATGCCGGTGGCTCCCTGATCCTCGTCGACAGCTACGCCAACGGCACGCGCCGCCATCACGCCCACACCAGCGGTTACGGCTGGACCAGCGGCTCCGCGGCGGGCGACTACCGCGGCGGCGGCAGCGACAACGGCGGCAAGTAGTTCATTCGGGCATCTCGCCCGCACAGCACAGGAGGACACTCATGCTCGCCGACCTGGCGGCGGACGCGGGCGCAGCGCTCGCCTATTCCGCGGTGGGAATCGTGTTGATGGCCGTCGGTTTCGGCGTCGTCGACCTGCTCACCCCGGGCGACCTGCGCGCCCAGATCTGGATCGAACGCAACCGCAATGCCGCGATCCTGCTCGCCTCGAACCTGTTCGGGGTCGGGATCATCGTGGCCGTGGCCATCTGGACCTCGGAAGGCAAGATCGCCGAGGCGCTGCTGTCCAGCGCGATTTACGGGGTGATCGGGCTGGCCGCGATGGCGGTGGCGTTCGTGCTGCTCGACGCGCTCACCCCCGGCGACTTCCGGGCCGTCGTCGCCGACGCCGAACCGCATCCGGCGGTGTGGGTCACGGCGTCGGCGCATGTCGCGGTCGCGCTGGTGGTGGCCGCGGGCCTGACCTGATGCCCCGGCACCGCCTGGCCAGGGCGGCGCTGCTGGCGACCGTGTTCGTCTGCGCGGCATGCGGTTTGGTGTACGAGCTGTCGCTGGTCACCCTCGGCAGCTATCTGATCGGTGACACCGCCGCGCAGGCGTCGATCACGTTGAGCGTGATGGTCTGTTCGATGGGTGTCGGCGCGCTGCTGGCGAAACCGCTCCGGTCGCGTGCCGCCGCGGCTTTCGTGGCCGTGGAACTGGCATTGGCCGTCGTCGGCGGGCTCTCCGTCGCTGCCCTGTACGCCAGTTACGCGTGGCTCAATCTCTATACCGGCACGCTGGTGCTGGCGGCGGCGGTGATCGGGATGCTCGTCGGTGCGGAGATCCCGTTGCTGATGGAGTTGCTCCAGGACATCCGCGAGCAGGAGGCCAGCAGCGCGGTCGCCGACCTGTTCGCGGCCGACTACGTGGGCGCGCTGCTGGGTGGCCTGGCGTTTCCGTTCCTGCTGCTGCCGGTGTTCGGGCAGATCCGCGGCAGCCTGGTGGTCGGGGTCGTGAACGCGATCGCCGGACTCGCGTTGGCGTTCTTCTTCTTTCGCGACAAGATGACGCGCGGCGCTCGCCACACCCTGATCGCCGCGACCGTCGTGGTGGCCTGCGGGCTGACCGGTAGTTACCTTTACGCCGACCGTTTCGAGGCGACAGCGCAGCAGGCGCTGTTCGCCCACCCGATCGTGTGGCAGACACGCACGCCCTATCAGCAGATCGTGCTCACCGAATCGTTCTCCCCGTTCGCCACCACCGATACCCGGCTCTATCTCAACGGCGGACTCCAGTTCTCCTCGGTCGACGAATACCGCTATCACGAGGCGCTGGTGCACCCGGTGCTGGCGGGCTCGCACCGTTCGGTGCTGGTGCTGGGCGGCGGCGACGGCCTCGCGCTGCGCGAGATCCTGCGCTATCGCGACATCGCCGAGGTGACCCTGGTCGAACTCGATCCGGCGATGATCGAGCTGGCCCGCACCGACGACCGGCTCACCGATCTCAACCGCCGCGCGTTCGACGATCGACGGGTCACCGTGGTCGAGGCCGACGCCTTCACCTGGTTACGCAGTGCCCCAGGGCTTTTCGACGCGGTGATCGTCGATCTGCCCGACCCCGACCAGACCTCGGTGGCCAAGCTGTACTCGCAGGAGTTCTACGCGATGACCGCCAACGTGCTGGCCCCCGGCGCCCGCATGGTCGTCCAATCGGGCTCGCCCTTCTTCGCCCCGCGCTCCTTCTGGACCATCGACGCCACCGTGCGCTCGGCGGGTCTGCACACCACCCCGTATCACGTGGACGTCCCGAGCTTCGGCGACTGGGGCTTCGTGCTGGCGTCGGCGGGCGCGAGGCCGACGCCGTCCCTGCGCAGCCCCGGGCCCCTGCGTTCCCTGGACGAGACCACCCTCACCGCGGCCACCGTCTTCCCACCGGACCGCCGAGCGGTCGACCCCGAGGTCTCGACATTGATGCGTCCGGTGATCCTGGATCTGCAACGCCAAGAATGGCGTTGACGTCAGACCTGACCCGAACAGGCCAGGTGCGTACCGACGACGACGAGCCCGAGGACGGCGACCACCGCCGACAACGCCGGGGCCGGTTCTCGCACCAACCGGGACGCGCCGCGCCGCACAGCGACACCTGCCCGCTCCAGCCGGCTCCCGAGGGCCGGACGCCCAGTGGGCTCGCCGTCCGCGCGCCCGCGGAACCTGCGGCGGACGATGCCGAGCAGAGTGAGGACGAGCGCGGTGATCAACATCGTCTTTCCTTCCTGCTCAACGGGTTCCGACAACAGCACGCGATGACTTCGCGGGCCGTCCGGGAACGGTGACGATGCCGAACGCGATCAGGCTGTCGGCGGTGTCGCGCACGGTGTCCTCGATCGGGCGCATGGTCCAGCCCAGTTCGCGGCGGGCCTTGTCGGCGCTGACGTGTTCGGTGCGGCCCAGCACCGGCACGGTCAGGCGCACACCTTTGTCGAAGACGGCGACCACGCGGATCACCCAGTTCGGCAGGACCCGGGTGGGGACACGGAAGCCCTCGGCGGCGTAGTCGCGGGCCAGCAGGCCGGCCAGCTCCCCCATCCAGAGCGGATCGGCCGCGCAGATGTACCGATTGCCCGCGGCCTCGGGAACTTCCATCGCCAGCCGGTGCGCCACGGCGAGGTCGCGCACGTCGACGGGGGTCCAGCCGGTTTTCACCGAACCGGGGACGTCGCGGGCCAGCAGTCGGCGGACCGGCTCGTGGGAGGTACTGGTCCTGGCTTCGAGCAGCGGGCCCAGGATCATGCCGGGATTGACCACCACCAGTTCCAGATCCGAGGCGGCGGGCAGGGATTCGACGAAGTCCCAGGCCGCGCGCTCGGCGAGGGTCTTGCTCTTCTGATACGCGGGGATGCGCTCGACCACCGACCAGTCGTCCTCGGTTCGTACCTCGTCGGTGTCGTGGCCGTAGGCGACGGCGGCGACCGAGGAGGTCAGCACGACGCGGCGGACACCGGCGGCCGCTGCGGCGCGCAACACGCGCAGGGTGCCCTGCACCGCGGGCTCGATGAGGTCCTGCTCGTCCTCCGGCGGTGCCGCGGGGAACGGCGAGGCAACGTGCAGCACGGTGTCGCAGCCGGTGACCGCCGCGGCCCAGCCCGCGTCGTCGTCGAGGGAGGCGGCGACGAATTCCAGCTCGCCCCCGGTGCGGCGGGCGAGTTCGGTCAGGTGGGCGCGGGTGGCGTGCGCGGCGAGGTCGCGCACGGTGGCGCGGACGGCATAGCCGTGGTCGAGGAGTTCGGCGATGCAGTGGCCGGCGACGAAACCTGTCGCGCCGGTGACGAGTACCCGGGTGGTCATGGTGGTCATCCATTCCGTCGATTCGGTGGAGCACGCATCTAAGCGATGCTCAATTAATCTAAACACTGCATAGATTTCCTGTCCAGTGCCAATTCCGGCGGAGGTCTCGCATACGCTCGGAGGGTGAAGCGCACCAGTTACCACCACGGCGATCTGCGCGCCACGCTGATGGACGCCTGCCTGCGCCTGATCGAGAGCGAGGGCCTGGCCGCGGTGAGCCTGCGCCGGGTCGCCAGGGAGGCCGGGGTCAGCAGCGGCGCGCCCTATCACCATTTCGCCGACCGCGCCGCGCTGCTCTCCGCCCTGTCGATCGACGGCTTCCAGCAGTTGGCGGCCTATCTGACCGCCGCCAGGGCCACGACCACCGACCCGCTGGCTGCCCTCACCGAACTCGGCGATGCCTACGTGCGGTTCTCCCGCGAACACCCGGCCCAGTTCCGGCTCATGTTCCGGCCCGAACTGTCCCAGCCGGAAAAGCACCCCGACGCCCACGCCGCCGGCGACGCCGCCTTCGACGTCCTGGTCCGGACGGTCGCCGACTGTGTCGCCGTCGGGGCGCTGCCCGCCGATCGCGCCGAGACCCTGGCCGTCGCCTGGTGGGGACTGGCACACGGGCTGGCATCGCTGTGGCTCGACGGACATCTCGAAAAGCGCAGTGAACAGATGGGCACGCACGCCCCCGAACTCGTCGACACGATCATGCGCACCTTCACCGCGCTGATCGCGCCGGGATCGGCGACCGCCTGACGCGCCGCCCAAATTCCGGCGACCCGGCACGTGCACTCACCTAGAGTGAGTAACACCGTCTTTGTCCGTGCGTACCCGCTTCGAGCAGGAGGCCCGATGTCCGGCACCGCGAAACTCGATCCCGTGGTCGAAGCGTTCGTCGACGCGCTCAACGCGCAGGACACCGACCAGTTCTACGGTGTGCTCACCGAGGACGCGACGATGTCCGATGACGGTGTCGAACGCAATCTCGCCCAGTGGACCGAGGCCGAGATCTTCAGCAGCAACGGACATCTGGTCGTGGACACGGTCGACTCCGACGACGGCCTCGCCCTCACCGCCGACTACACCAACAGCCGGTGGGGTTCGATACGCACCACCTGGCAGTTCGTCCTGCGCGACGGGCTGATCAGCCGATTCGAAACAGGACAGGCGTGACCGACGATCTTCTTCTCACCCCGCGTTACGGCACAGCCACACTCGCCGATCTCCTCCCGTCGGTACTGAGCTGCCTCGGTGTCCCCGGCGACACCGACCGACTCGGCCTCGATCTCGATGTCGACCGTGTCTGCGTATTACTCGTGGACGGACTCGGCGCACAAGCCCTGGCGGCCGAATCCGCTGCGGCGCCGTTCCTGACGAGCCTGCCCGAGGCGAGCATCGACGCCGGGTTCCCGAGCACCACGGCGACGAGTCTGACCACCCTCGGCACCGGCCTGCCCGCCGGCGAGCACGGCATCGTCGGCTACTGCATGCGCCTGCCCGGCGAGGAACGCCTGTTCAACTCGCTCAGGTGGCAACTCATGGGCGACGGACCGAAGGCCGACGCACGCGCCACGCTCCCACCAGACCGGATCCAGCCGCATCGCACCGTCTTCGAGCGCGCCACCGCGGCGGGCATCGCGGCGGTACAGGTCGCACCGAGCTACCAGGACGGTTCCGGCCTGACCTCGGCCGGCTGGCGCGGCGGCGAATTCCGCACCGCCTACTCGGTCGGCGATCTCGTCGACGGAGTTCTCAACGCCCTCACCTCGGCACCGAAAACCCTGGTCTACACCTATCATTCCGAACTCGACACCACCGGCCACGCTCGCGGGCCCGCCAGCCGCGCATGGCGGTTCGAACTCGCCAATGTCGACCGGATCGCCGCCGAGATCGCCGCGCGCCTGCCCGCTCGCTCGGCGCTGATCGTCACCGCCGATCACGGCATGATCGAACTGCGCGAGCGCGTCGACTTCGACACCCACCCGCACCTGTCGGACGATGTCGCGGCACTCGGCGGTGAACCACGCGCCCGCCACGTCTACACCGACAACCCCGCCGCGGTCGCCGACACCTGGCGCGGCGTTCTCGGGAGCGGATTCCTGGTGCGCACCCGAGACGAGGCGATCGAGGCAGGCTGGTTCGGCCCGGTCGTCACCCGCGACGCCGCCGCGCGCATCGGCGATCTCGTCGTGATCGCGAGCGGCGACGGCGGTGTCGTGCGGTCGGGCGCCGAACCGCTGCAATCGATGATGATCGGCCACCACGGCTCGCTCACCGCCGCCGAGCTGCGGGTTCCCCTGCGAATCCACCGCGCCTGAGCACCACCGCATAAGCTGGCGTCGACGCGCAACCGCGCGCAGCGAACCATTCCAGGAGGAATCATGCACGCCAACACCCGAACCGGCGCCGTCGCGGTGGGCGTCGCGGTGCTGGCGGCATTGGCCACCGGATGCACCGAGGTCGAGCGAGTGCTCAACCAGGGCGGTGACACGAGCTGTCGCGACTACGTCAACCAGGACGCGAACACCAAGCGGATCACCATCACCAAGGCGATCAAGCAGCAGACCGGCAACGACAACGAACCGGCGGGCACCGTGGTCGACTCGATGATCGTGCAGGTCGATCTGCTGTGCGCGACTCAGCGCAATGTCGACACCCCGATCAAGAACGCCGATATCGCCGGGATATTCCTGAACAAGTAGTCACCGGCGTCAAGGCAACGCGACAGCCCGGCGACCGGTGACCGGTCGTCCTCGGCACAAACGTTCCCACGGCGGTGGCACAGCTGATAGACAGTAAGCGCCACACCCGTTCTCGTCGCTGGAACGGTGCGTCACCGACGAAGCAGGGAGTGAACGTGGGCGAGGAACTGGGCAGGGCACCAGGCGCCCACGACGACCCGATCGCCGGACCGCACCGGCCCGAACGACTCTCGGACTACCGGGTCGAACTCGAGAAGCAGTGGAACCGCCTCGCCGCACCCTCGCGCCCGCTGACCCTGCCCCGCGACACCGGGGCCGTGCGCAACGATGTCGCCAAATCCTGGCAGCGCTCCCTGCACACCGTCGACCCCGCCACCGAAGTCGCTCCCGGATTCAACGACATCAGTGACCGCTGGTCGGAATCCCCGCTGCGCAGACCGGTCACCGAACTCGCGGGTCAGCTGCGCGGAATGGCCGAGGAGTCGGGCTATCTCGCCGTCGTCAGTGACGAATCGGGCACCATCTTGTGGACCGCGGGCGATCGCACGCTGCGCCGCCAAGGGGAGGCGGTGAACTTCGCGCCGGGCGGGGTCTGGGACGAAAGCCACATGGGCACCAACGGGTTATCTCTGGCCCTGCACGACGACAGGGCCGTCACCGTGTTCTCCGCCGAGCATCTCGTCGCCGCGCTGCACGGCTGGGTCTGCTACTCCGCGCCGATCCACGGCCCCGACGGCCGCACGGTGGGTGTGCTCGATCTGTCCTCGACGTGGGAACGTTCGCATCCGATGGTGATGACCTCGGTCCGCGCATTGGTCACCGCCGTGGAGACCATGCTGCGCGCCGAGGCGCCCACCCCGGCACCGGGTGTTCGACTCGAATGCCTCGGCGCCGCACGGCTTTTGCGCGACGGCAGACCGGTGCCGCTGCCGCCGCGCCAACTCGAGATCCTCGCGCTGCTGGCGCTCGAGCCCGACGGCTACACCCCCGAGCAATTGCACGCCGCGGTCTACGGTGAGCGGCCGGTGTCGCTGAACACGCTCAAAGCCGATGTGTCGCACCTGCGCCGCGCCACCCGCGGCGAGATCACCAACCGGCGCTACATGCTCACCGGCCAGGTGTCCTGCGACGCGGTGGACCTACTGGCCGCCATCGAGGGCGGCGACCTCACCTCGGCGCTGTGGCTGTATCGCGGACCACTGCTGCCCGGATCGGATCTGCCCGGCGTCGAACAGTGGCGCGCCCACCTCGATGTCGGCATCCGCAACGCCGTGCTGGGCAGCGACCGGCCCGAGCACGCGGTCGCGTTCGGGCAGCGCTGCCCCGGCGATGTCGCCGTGCACGAGCACGCCCTGCGGCTACTGCCTCGCGACGACGTCCGCCGCGCCGTCGTGACGGCCCGGCTTTTCACCGCACGCCAGGGCTGACCTGCGCAGACGCCGTCACCAACCTCGTACCAACCTTCGCCGACCATAGTGTGGGGCACCACGCAGAGGTCGCGAGGAGCGAGGCGAATGATCTACGGCAAACCCGGATCGGATACCGGCATAGTCAGCTATGCCGCCCGATACGACAACTTCATCGGAGGTGACTGGTCGCCCCCTGTCGAAGGCCGTTATTTCGACAACACCTCACCGGTCGACGGTGAGATCTTCTGCGCGGTGGCCCGTTCCAGCGCCGCCGACATCGACATGGCGCTCGAGGCGGCACACCGCGCCACCGAGCGATGGGCCGCGACCTCGGTCACCGAGCGGGCCGACATCCTGCTCAAGATCGCCGACCGGATCGAGAACAGTCTCGAACCGCTGGCCGTGGCCGAGACCTGGGACAACGGCAAACCGGTGCGCGAAACCCTGGCGGCGGACCTCCCGCTGGCCATCGATCACTTCCGGTACTTCGCGGGTGTGCTTCGCGCCCAGGAGGGCTCGCTGTCCCAGATCGACGCCGACACGGTCGCCTATCACTTCCACGAACCGCTCGGCGTGGTCGGCCAGATCATTCCGTGGAACTTCCCGATCCTGATGGCCGCCTGGAAACTCGCACCCGCGCTGGCGGCGGGCAACTGCGTGGTCATCAAACCGGCCGAACAGACACCGGCGTCGCTGCTGCTCGTCGTCGAACTCATCGCGGATCTGTTACCCGACGGAGTTCTCAACGTGGTCAACGGTTTCGGTGTCGAGGCGGGCAAACCGCTGGCACAGAGCCCACGGGTGGCCAAGCTCGCCTTCACCGGCGAGACCACCACCGGGCCGCTGATCATGCAGTACGCCAGCGAGAACATCATTCCGGTCAC
>NZ_JBHWZY010000159.1:0-10439 GCF_042727815.1 Nocardia sp. NPDC060220 | reverse complement strand
CCTCGGCGGGGGGAACCGGAACGAACCCCGAGAAGCGGACGCTCAGTTTCTCGATGGCGGTCGGGTCGCCCAGCCAGTCGGTCAGGTACTGCGCGGCCAGGCCCATGGTGAGCAGGCCGTGCGCGACCACGGTGGGGAGCCCGGCCAGTTCGGCGGCGCGGTCGCTGAAGTGGATCGGGTTGGGGTCGCCGGAGACGCCCGCGTAGTTGGCCAGGTCGCCGCGAGTCAGGCGGGCGGTGGCGGGGGGAAGTTCGGTTCCCTTTGTCAGAGAGTCGAATTCGGGGGTGGTGTTGACCGCGACGGTTTCGCGCGCGGGGAGCGCGGGGGCAGGGCCGGTGTGGCGGATCAGGAGATCGCCCGCGCCGACGCCGCCGATGGTGTCGGGGCGCGGGTGCATGCTGATGTTCTCGACGGCCTCGACGATATTGGGGTCGACCTCGATGCCGCGGCGGGCCACGATCGTGGTGGTGCCCTGCACGGCGACCTGGTCGTGCTGGTTGCGCAGCTTGAAGCCGACGTTGATGAAGTCGTTGTCGCCGAACTGGCGGATCGACTCGATCTCGATCTCGGTGCTGATCCGGTCGCCCGCCAGCATCGGGTGGAACAGCTCGAAGACCTGGTCGGTCTGCAGCACCTGCGACAGGTCGTACTCGGTGAGCACGCTGTCGAGCAGGGCTCGGGTGGCGGTCATGCCGATCACCGACGCGAAGGTCGGCGGGGCGATCACCCCGTCGTAGCCGAGCTTGCGCGCGTCGACTTCCTGCTGATGGGCGGGGTGCAGATTCTGCACCGCGCGAGCGAATTCCCGGATCTTCTCGCGGCCGACTTCGTAGTGATCGCGGAACGCGAAGCGCTGACCGACCAGCGTCGCATCCGGGACCACAGCATCGATGTCCGGCTGCTCCACTGTCTGTTCCCTGCTCATGATCCGGAAAACATTACTTGTTCACCCATCTGGATCACCAGTTATGTGTGACCCGTCATAGCAGGCAGAACTGCCCACTACGACGGGTCTACGCACGATCAGGGAGTGCCCGCGGGATCACACACCTTCCAGCTACCGTCGGTGCGCTGCAGGTCGAACGTCCGCGCGGTCCGTTTCGACGGATCCGCCGTGGTGTACACGGTGGCCTGGGCCAGGGCGGTGTCACCGGTGATCCGGACCGCGTCCACGCTGTCGACGACCGGAATGGAACCGCGCTCGGTCGAGACGTCGTGCACGCCCTTGAACTGCTCGGGACTGATGCCCTGATAGAACGTGTGCAGCTCGCCACACGTGCTCGCCCGCAGGTCCTCCAGGTCACCGCTGCGCAGCGCGTCGGTGTAGTCCCCGATCACCGCTTTCACCTGTCCCTCGGGCGAATCGTCCGCACCGCCCATCAGTGCCACGACCGTCGCGATCAAGGCGACGACCAGCACCGCGGCGCCACCGGCAGCCAGCAGCCACTTCTTGGACCGCTCGGCGCCGGGCGCACCGGCCTCCTCGCCCTGCTCGAACCCGATCCGCTGCGGCGGCGCCACCTGCCGCTGACCCTCGGCCAACTGCTGGGCGGGTCGAGTCGGCTGGATATCCGCGGGCGAAGGCGCCGATCCACCTGTCCGCTGCGGCGCACCCGGGCCGCGAGGCGGCGACGGCTGAGTCTCCTCGACTCCCTGCTGGTCCGAATCGGCCGCGGCGGTGCCACCGGGGGACTGGTTGCCCGCAGCCGCGAGTCCTGACAGACCGGCCGCAGCGGGCCCGAACTGCTGGGGACCGGCGGGTCCTCGCTCGCCGGTAGCCGCCGGGCCCTGCTGACCGGCGGGCCCGTGCTGGCTTCGGCCCTGTTGTCCTGGACCGACAGGCCCGGGTCCGCCGGGCCGCGAGCCGGCAGGCCCTTGCTGGCCGCGTGCGGGTCCCTGCGATCCCTGCCCGTATTGGCCGGGACCCGACGGTCCCTGCTGTCCCGGACCCGCGGGGTGCTGTCCGGGGCCGGTAGGACCGCCGAGCCCGGGCTGTCCGGCCTGTCGGGGACCTGCGGGACCGCGGGGCGTATTCGGCGGCGGCGTCATCGCGGGCCGCCCACCGGCGGGTGGCACCACCCGGTCGGTTCCGCCCGGCCCGGCGGTCTTCGCCCGCTGCACCGGCATCGCGGTGGTCGGCGCATCCGCCGCACTCACCGTACGCATCGCCACGGTCCGATCCTCGGACCCGGAGCCCGCGTCCGAGGGCCCACTGGTCTGGAACTTCTCGGTCGCGTCGACATCAACCGGCTTGTCGCCCCGCGAGTCACCCTGTCCCGCAACAGCACCGGACTGCACGGCCCCGGACCCTGCTGCCCCGGACCCTGTGGCCCCGGACCCGGCGGCTGCGGACCCGGCGGCTGCGGACCCGGCGGCTGCGGACCCGGCGGCTGCGGACCCTGTGGCCGCGGACCCTGTGGCCGCGGACCCTGTGGCTGCGGACCCTGTGGCTACGGACCCTGCCGCCGCGGACCGTGCGGCCGTGGATCCTGCGGCCGTGGATCCTGCTGCCCCGGACCCTGTGGCTGCGGACCCTGTCGCCGCGGACCGTGCGCCTGTTGCCTCGGCGTCCGCCGCCCGCTCGGCAGGTGAGGGCGCGGTGCTCGCGGGCCGTGAAGCTGTGGACCCGGTGGTCGTGACCGAGTCGGCTTCGGTGTTCGTCTTCGCCGCGGCGGTCGGGTCGTCCTTCTGCTCTGCGGTGGCGGACGCATTCGAATCAGCTTCGGCTGCGGTCCCTTCCGCGGAGCTGTCGCCGTCCTGGGCCCGTGTGTCGAAGCTGTCCTCGGCGTTCGACGTCGAGCCTCGCGCATCCGACGTCTCGTCGGATCCGCCGCTCGCCGCCGCCGCGGCACCTGCGGCGACGGCGCCTGCCGCCGCTGCTCCCACCACCGCGCCACGTGCGGTGGTGTCATTCGGTGTGGGTTCGTCGCCGTACTCCGCATCCGACGCCGCCGCGAGATCGGCCCTGTTCATCGCGGCAGTCGGCACATCGGCCTGAGCCGATTTCGCCTGGGAGCCACCCATTTTCACCGTGCGGTCATCTGCCGAACCCCCGCGCCCCACCGACGGGTTCCGCCCGGGAATCGGCATCGCGGTCGTCGGCGCGTCCGGTCCGGCGATGTCGGAACCCTGCTCGTCCCGAGCCGCTGGGCCCGAAACCTTCGCTCGGTCGTCCCGGCTCCCGCCGGGCAACCCCTTCGACAATCCGGCCAACGGCGAGCCGCCGTCAGCTGAATCCTGTTCCACCCCTTGGTCCGCTGATCGGCCATTCGATCCCGAGGGCGCGTTCCCCTGCCGCCCGGCGGAAGGCGAGCCACCACCGGGCCTGCCGACTCGCGACTCGCCACCCGGTCCGGCGGGCTGCGATCCACCGCTCACATTGCCCGGTGCGCCCGCCTGCCGAGCGCCGGGCGCACCGGCGTTTCCACCCTCGACGCGAGGTCCACCGGCCTGCTGCGAACCGGGGCCACCGCCCGGTCCGTACCCCGGATTCGGTCCACCACCTTGAGGGCTGAGCCCGCGCCCCGCTTGCGGCGATCCCGGGCCACCCGGCCCACGGCCCGCGGGCGGTCCACCCGCTTGCGCTGAACTGGGCCCGCCGCTCGGTCCGCGTCCCGCCGGCGGTCCACCCGCTTGCTGCGAACCCGGGCCGCTCGGCCCGCGTCCCGCTGGTTGTCCACTTGGCTGCTGCGAACCGGGACGACCGCTCGGCCCGAAACCCGCCTGGGGTCCACCACTCGGCCCGCGTCCCACGTGTGGTCCGCCGCCCTGCGGCGAACCGGGTCCGCCGGCCGGGCCCGTGGCACGCGGCCCGTTCTGGCCCGAATACGGTTGTGCACCGGGCGTATTGCCCGGGCGGCCTGAAGGTTGTTGAGTACCAGCAACATTGCCCGGCTGTCCCGCTCCCGGCCGCGCCCCACCGGGCGTGAACCCCGGGCGGCCCCACGACTGCTGTGCACCCGGTCCCGAAGACTGTTGCCCGCCAGGCACAGTGCCTTGTCGCGCGGAACCCTGTCCGGCGCCGGGCGCAGTGCTGTCCGGCCGCCCACCAGCGGCGTTACCCTGCGGTGCGCGAGGTCCTTCTTGTGCAGATCCACTCTGCGCCCGCGATCCACCGGAAGCCACGGGCCCACCCGGGCGCTGAGGAGCACCGGGTGCATCGGGACCACTCGGGCGCTGAGCACCACCAGGTGTATCGGGACCACCCGGGCGCTGAGCACCTCCGGGCTGATCGCCCTGCCCCGCGGCGGGCTGCGTCCCACCGGAACGTGCGTCCTGCACGCGCGCACCGTCATCGGGTCGACCCGGCAGATCTCCTCGCCGGATCACCACGGTCTCATCGGGACCCACCGGCGGTCTCGTCGCCCGGTCCGGCTCGGTGACCGACTCCGGTGCGCCGGGAGGGGACGCGGACGAATCGTCACGCTGGCCGGGCGCGCCGGGACCGGCGGACTCTGCTGCCGGGTTGTTCTCGTCGGTCGGGTCGGACACCTCTGTACCCCTCGCTCAGGCTCGAACGTTGCACTCTGCGCTCAGCCTAATAGGCACAGCGGCGAAGCGGTCCCAAGTCTCGCGCGCACGGCGGCGGCGAAGAGACAGGCAGGCTCCCGAGGTGCGACCGCCGAGTGGTCGCGAGCTTGCGCGCGCGATCGGAGCGAAGGGCGACAGCCGACGTCGCAGGGCCGGGTTCCGGGCGTGCCGCGCACAGCCCGAGCGAAGGTGAAGGCATGCGTGACGGGCGCTGCGCGGGCGAGACCGCCGGTCGCTGAGCGGCGGGCCGGTCGGCGACTGCCACAGCCTCGGTGCACAATGAACCCATGACCTCCTTCGGTGACCTGCTCGGACCGCAGCCGGTCCTCCTTCCCGAACTGATCGACGCCGAGGACGCCATTGCCGCGGGCACCGACCCGGTCGATGTCGCCGCGCAGTTCCCGGCCGCGTCGATCGCGTGGGCCCAGCTGGCGGAAGCCGCTCTGCAGCGCGCCGGCGGCGAGGTGAACCACGACACCGTCGCGGCGTACGCCTTCGCCCGCACCGGCTACCACCGCGGCCTCGACCTGCTGCGGCGCAACGGCTGGAAGGGTTTCGGCCCCGTCCCGTGGAGTCACGAACCCAACCAGGGCTTCCTGCGCAGCGTCGGCGCGCTGGCGAGCGCCGCGAAGACGATCGGCGAGACCGAGGAGTACGCGCGCTGCCTCGACCTGCTCGAAGACTGCGACCCGCGCGCGGCGAACGAACTCGGCCTGGACTGAGCCAGTGGCCGGGTCCGAGTCGTAGGTGAGCGAACACAAGCCTTTCGTCGCCGTCGCCACTCCGGTTGTCGCGGCCGCCAAGGTCAGCACCGTCGGCCGGTACCGGGCGTCGATCGAGCGCCTGCGGCTCTCGGCGATTCCGATCATCCAGTGCGCGCTCGGCGCCGGGCTGGCGTGGTTCATCGCCCACAACCTCGTCGGCCACATCGAACCGTTCTTCGCCCCGACCGCCGCGGTGGTCTCCATCGGTATCTCGTTCGGTGCGCGAGTGCGCCGGTCGGTGGAACTGGTGGTGGGTGTCGCGGTCGGCATCGGCATCGGCGACCTGTTCATCGCGCAGGTCGGGACCGGCGTCTGGCAGGTGGCCCTGGTGGTCGGCGGCGCCATGTCGGTGTCGGTCTTTCTCGGCAGCGGCGCGCTCATGACCATGCAGGCGGCGGGTTCGGCCGTGCTGGTCTCGACCTTGAATCAGGCGCCCGGCGCGGGTCCGAACCGCATGATCGACGCCTTGATCGGCGGACTCGTCGGTGTGGTGATGGTCGCGCTGATCCCCCTGCACCCGGTGCGCCGCGCCCGCGAACACGCTGCCGGCGTGCTGTCGGTGATGAGCAAATCGATGATCACCTGCGCCGAGGGCCTGCTCGAACAGAACTCGACGAAGGTCTCCGACTCGCTGTCGGCGGTGCGTGACACCCAGCCCCAGATCGACGCCCTGCGCGACGCACTCGCGGGCGGCCGTGAGATCAGCCGCATCTCACCGCTGTACTGGAACTCCCGAAAGCGTTTGGAACGCATCCACAACGCGGCCGATCCGCTCGACAACGCCGTTCGCAATACCCGCGTGCTGCTGCGCCGTTCGCTCACTCTGGTCCGCGACGACGAGGTCCTCGATCCGCGCCTGATCGACCTGGTCGACCAGCTGGGCCACGCCACCGACGTGGTCCGCAAGATGATGCTGGCCGATCCGGGCGAGCAACCCGATCAGGCCGAAGCTCTCACCTCGTTGCGCGGCGTCGCCAAGGCTGCCCGCCCCGAACTCGTTGTCGGGGCGGGCTTGTCGGCGCATGTGGTGTTCGCGCAGCTGCGCTCGATCGTGGTGGATCTGATGGTGGTGTGCGGAATGCAGCGCATCTCGGCGATCGCCCTGCTTCCGCCCACTGTGCCCAATCCGTATGTGACGCCCGAGGAGTGACTTCAGTTGCCGACGGGGGAAACGCGCGGGCGCCCCGATCGCAGCGAGAAACGCTTGCGATCGAAATCCCACGCCCGGTAGATCGGCCACTGCGAGGTGTGCATGATCCAGGCGCCGGTGATCACCGCGCGGTGGAACGGCACGATGGCGTAGCCCTGATTGGCGATGGTCTGCAGGCCGCGCAACTGGTACTGCCACCACACGTCCGGCGGGGTCTTGCGACGGCGCGCGGAGATCTCGGCCCGCAGCGTCGGCAGCTGGTCGATGCGCAGCTTCGCCTTCGACAGGCACAGCGCCAGGTCGAGGTCTTCGTGCAGGTCGCGACGGGTGGTGGTGGCGGCACGCACCTGGTCCCACGCCGAGCGCCGGATCGCCATATTGGCGCCGTGCACATTGCCGACGGGCTGGGTCTTGATCATCCCCAGCCGTTCCTGGCCGCCGATCGCGGCCGCGAGGAAGATGCCGATGGGGGAGTCGTGATAGGTGCTGATGCCGGTCACCGCCATGGTGTCCGAGTAGGAGTCGAGGTGGGCGCGCACGGTGGCGCCCCACTCGGGGGAGACGAGGGTGTCGGCGTCGATGCGGCCGAGGTAGTCCCCGCGAGCCTTGTCGAAGCCGGTGTTGCGAGCGAACGCGACGCCGGGCTGCGGCTCACAGATCAGCTCGATCTTGGGATGTCGGGTGGCGAGTTCGGCGACGATCTCGCGGGTGTTGTCGGTGCTGCCGTTGTCGACGACGACGATCTCATCGATCGTGTCCTGGTCGACGAGGCGCTCGAGGCATGCGGTGATGCCCGCTGCTTCGTCGAGCGCCGGGATGACGACGGACAGGACAGCGGACGATCCGGTGGAGCTCATACGCAATTTCCGTTCCAGGGTCGATGCTGACCCGAGGCTAACGCCAGAATCGGGTCAATTGGCCACCATAGGCGGCCCACACCTCAGGTACCCCGGACAGTTCGAACAATGCGTAAACACCGTTGAAAAACACCTGACTCAGCGGGGTGAAAAAGATGACAGCGAACAGGATCAACATGCCGTAGGGCTTGAACTGATCGAGCGAGCGCCGGGTCTGGTAACTCAGCGACGGCTCGATGATGCCGTAGCCGTCCAGCCCCGGCACCGGCAGAATGTTCAGCAGAAACGCCGTGATCTGCAGAAACGCCAGAAAGCTGAGCCCGCACCAGAACGCGGGATGTTCGGCGACCGAGCCGAAAGCCCGGATCACGATCAGCAGCACCACCGCGCACAGCGCGTTCGACGCGGGTCCGACCGCGCTCACCAGGCGCTGCACACTCGTCTTGAACCGTGTCGTGTCCACATACACCGCACCGCCGGGCAACCCGATGCCACCGAGCGCGATGAACACCAGCGGCAGACCGATCGACAGCACCGGGTGGCTGTACTTCAGCGGATTCAGCGTGAGATACCCACGCACCTCCACCTCGTGATCGCCTGCCCGCCACGCCACATACGCGTGGGAGAACTCGTGCAGGCACAAGCTGATGATCCAGCCGAACACCACGAGCATGAAGACGCCGACCTTGGCGCGCACCGAATCGATGTCGGCGTCCCAGGCGAGCGCACCGCCGCCCACGGTGATCAGGACGATCAGCAGGAAAACCGGGCTCGGCCGGACCGCGCTGTGCCCGGACCGCCGATCCGAGGGGAAGGAGTAGGTCATCGCACCAATAGCCAGGGTTGTTCGAATCGATAGAAGGTCGAGCGGGGGACGGTACGTTCGGCGGTGATCCCGTCGCGGGTGACGACCGCCCCCGGCGTCCCGAGCTGGGCGGCACGGCCGGACACCCAGGTGCGCTTGCGCAGGCCCTTGCGCACTCGCGCGCGGACACCGGGCATGGTCATCGTGGGCGAGATCAGCATCGTGGTGACCTTGCCGGTGAACAGCAGCGTGTCGTCGACATAGGCTTCGCCCTCGAGCTTCGCGCCGTCCACACCGGTGATGCTCGCGCGGCCGACCAGCACGGTGCCGGTGTCGTCGCGGATCAGCGGGGTCTCGATCGCCCGGCCCTCCACCGCGCGCTTCGCGGCGCCGTTGCCGGTTCCGGTCTGATAGACCCGCGAGGCGTAGGTGGTGTCGACCGGGACGAAACCGACTTCGACGTGCAATCGCTCGGTGCGCATCAGATGGGTGAGCACGGCCGCGAGCGAGGCATCGGCGCCGAGCACGATCAGGCGCGGCAGGCTGTCGGCGGCCAGCACCGGAAGCAACTCGTCGATCACCGCGACATCGGGGACACGCCCGGTCTGGGTGTTGGGTAACGAGGAGAGCGCGATCGGGACCGGCATTTCACCGCATCGGAGAACGTGGGTACTCAAACTGCGGTACACCCTCCTCGGTCACGCAAAATCACTGCCGACTGGTAACCGTAACCGATCAGGGCAGGTGCGGTAGGGCGGGGTCGAACCGCTCCGGCGGGGCAGGTCGACGGGACCTGATCAGGCGTCGGCTAGACTGTGTCTCCGGCCACCGCCTCAGTACGGCAGGTAGCTGCAGTGCCGCGTGTGCTGCCGTCGATCTGTAGGAGACTCCGAAATGCCGGCAATCGTCCTCATCGGCGCCCAATGGGGCGACGAGGGTAAGGGCAAAGCTACAGACCTGCTCGGTGAGCGGTTGCAGTGGGTGGTCCGATACCAGGGCGGCAACAATGCCGGCCACACGGTGGTTCTTCCCAATGGCGACAAGTTCGCGCTGCACCTGATTCCGTCCGGCATCCTCACCCCCGGTGTGAAGAACGTCATCGGTAACGGTGTCGTCGTCGACCCGGGCGTGCTGCTCGACGAACTGGCCGGTCTGGAAGAGCGCGGAGTCGACACCTCCGGCCTGCTGCTCTCCGCTGACGCGCACCTGATCATGCCGTATCACGTGGCCATCGATAAGGTCACCGAACGCTTCCTCGGCAACCGCAAGATCGGCACCACCGGTCGCGGTATCGGTCCCTGCTATCAGGACAAGGTCGCCCGCGTCGGCGTCCGCGTGGCAGACGTGCTCGACGAGAAGATCCTCACCCAGAAGGTCGAAGCCGCCCTGGAGTTCAAGAACCAGGTGCTGGTCAAGATCTACAACCGCCGCGCGCTCGACCCGCAGCAGGTGGTGGACGAGGTGCTCGAGCAGGCCGAATCGTTCAAGCACCGCATCTCCGACACCCGGCTCGAGCTGAACCTGGCGCTCGAGCGCGGCGACACCGTGCTGCTCGAAGGCTCGCAGGGCACGCTGCTCGACGTCGACCACGGCACCTACCCGTTCGTCACCTCGTCGAACCCGACCGCGGGTGGCGCGGCGGTGGGTTCGGGTATCGGACCGAACAAGATCGACACGGTGCTCGGCATTCTCAAGTGCTACACCACCCGCGTCGGCTCCGGCCCGTTCCCGACCGAGCTGTTCGACAACTTCGGTGAGTTCCTGGCCAAGAACGGCGGCGAGGTCGGTGTCACCACCGGTCGTGCGCGGCGTTGTGGCTGGTTCGACGCGGTGATCAGCCGGTACGCCACGCGCGTCAACGGGGTCACCGATTACTTCCTCACCAAGCTGGACGTGCTGTCCGGGCTGGATACGGTGCCGATCTGCGTGGCGTACGAGATCGACGGCAAGCGGGTCGAGCAGATGCCGACTACGCAGACCGAGTTCCACCACGCCAAGCCGATCTACGAGGAGCTGCCGGGTTGGTGGGAGGACATCTCCCACGCCCGCACCTTCGAGGAGCTGCCCGCCAACGCCCAGGCGTACGTGCTGCGGCTGGAAGAGCTGTCGGGTGCGCGGATCTCGTGCATCGGTGTGGGTCCGGGTCGCGACCAGACGATCGTTCGGCACGACGTGCTCGCGTGATGTGAGACTGGGAAACCAGTCGGAGGTGCCGGGGCGGGTAATGGACCCGGCCAGTGGGGTTGGGGGGGGTGCGAATATAGGTAACATGGTCTTAAAAACAAAAGAAGCTGCCGACGAAGGTAGGGGGGTATATATAGGGGGTGGCGGGG
>NZ_JBHWZY010000158.1:0-10458 GCF_042727815.1 Nocardia sp. NPDC060220 | reverse complement strand
CGGCTCTGGGCATCGAATGCCTCAGTGCGCGAACACCAGTCCTTCCTCCGGCCCTTCCACCGTGCGCGGAGCGGACAGCTGCACGATCCGGCGGGGCAGCGCCGCCGCGACCACCGCACCGATGAGCGCGGTCGCGCCACCGATCAGGAAGGCGATCGTGAAGCCGCGGTCCAGATAGAACACCGCGCCCTGCGTCATCTCCGGCGGGATCGGCGCGATGTAGGAGTTGTTCATGATCGTGAACGCGATAACCGGCAGGACGGCGGGGAACACGCTCTGCGAGACGCCGACGATGCTGGCGGTGCCCGCCTGCAACTGCGGCGGCACGGCCTCGATCAGCAGATTCGGGATCGCGGCGTAGGCCATACCCATGCCCGTGCCGAAGATGCCCGCGAAGACGATCAGCAGGGGCTTGCTGTCGTGCACGGCGGCGGTCAGCACGAATCCGACGGCCATCAGCAGCATGCCGCAGGTCATCAGGATGCGGGGGCGGACGTCGCGGCGGCCGACGAGCACACCCACGAGCACGCCGCCGACCACCACCATCAGCCCCACCGGCGCCTGGAAGATCGCGAAACCCTCCGCGGTGACGCCGAATCCGTAGTCGAGCCCGAACACGGCGGGCGTCATGGCCATCATCGGCAGCAGGATGGTGAACAGCCCGCTGGCGCCGTAGCAGAGTCCGGCGCCGATCGTGGTGAGCAGCACCGAACGGCGGCCGAGCACATCGAGGTCGATCAGCGGTTCCCGGATCATTCGCGCGCTCGCCAGCCAGGCCAGCAGCAGCACCACGCCACCGAAGAGGTACGCCATGGTCGTACTGTCACGCCAGCCCCAGGTCGGTCCGAAGCTGACCGCGATGAGGATGCCGGCGATGCCGCCGCCGAGCAGGATCGCTCCGAGCGGGTCGATCCGTGAGCGCAGCCGCACCGACGACTCGGCCGTCGTGAAGAAGATCAGCGCGCCCAGCACGGCGAGACCGATGACGAAGAACCAGAAGATGCTGCGGAATCCGTGGTTGTCGATCAGCCACCCGGTGAGGAACGGCGCGGGAATCGCGATCAACCCCATGCCGCTGGTCGCGATGCTCACCGCCAGCGCGATCGTCTTCGCCGGGAACACGTCCCGGATCAGCGAGTAGCTCAGGAACAGGCAGGGGATGAGCAGGCCGGTCAGCGCACGGCCCGCGATCAGGACGGCGTAGCTGCCCGCGATCGCCGACAGCAGCGATCCCGCCGCTGCCACGGTCACGCACCCGAGCAGGGCTTTGCGCTTGCCGTACATGTCCGCCAGCTTGCCGATCAGCGGCGCGGTGACGGCGCCGACCAGCAGGAACGACGTCAGCAGCCAGGCGCCCTGGGTGGTCTGGTAGTGCGCGGCGATCGACGGTAGCGCCGTCGAGATCATCATGTAGCTCACCGCGAGCATCTCCAGCAGGAGCACGATCGAGGCGAGCGAGAAGATCAGGCGTGGGGTCCAGCGGTCCACGGCGGGTGTCGGAGTGGGAGCGACCATCAGAGGTCCTTTCGAGGATGGGGCCCGCATTCGACGAACGATCGAAATGCGTAACCGACATCACACTTTCTCCGCGTGATCCGTAGAGCCGACTATCCCATCCACTGGGAGATGGATATGACTGATAGTCAGATAGCCACCGTCGGACCCGACGTGACCAGCGGGTTCGGCGGGTAACACAGTGCGCGAATACGCGCAGCCGAGCGAAACGCCGAACCCGCCGAGTCCGTCCTCAGACGCTGTAGCGCAGGCCCTGCTCCGAGCGGCAGATGTCGTCGATGCCCGAGACGATCTCGCGCAGCTGCTCCGAGGGCAGGGCCGAGGGACGCAGACGGCAGGTGAAGGTGATCAGGCCGTAGTCGGCGGGCGTGAGGCCGCGGGCGGCGGCTTCGGCGCGCAGGTACTCCGAGCGCACGCCGTAGGTCATCGCGGAGATGACGGTGAAGCAGCCCGAGCGCTCGCGGTGCGCCGAGAACAGATCGTGCAGGCCGTAGAAGACCGAACCGTAGTTGGCCAGCGGGGCGAACACGCCGACGCGGTAGGCGGGGCCGCGCTCGGAGGAGTTGATGACGGTGTCGGCCAGGTACTCGGCGTCGCGCATGGTGAGGACCTTCGGCGCGAACATCAGCGCGCCCGCCGCCGCGTTGCGGACCGGCATGCCCGCGCGGCCGCCCGCGGCGGAAGCGATGGCGCCCAGCGACTTCCGGGTCCGCGTGCCGACCTCACGCCGGGCCCGCAGGCCGCGCGTGGGGGCGGTGGGGTACAGGCTCGACCACTGACCGAAACGGACGGCGCCGAGGGTCACCTGGCCGGTGCCGACCGGGCGCGCCACCTTGAGCGGGGCGGTGTCGACCCAGCGACCGACCTGCAGCGCCGCGCTGCCGGGGTTGGTGATCTCGTTGGTCGCGTGCTCGACGAAGGAGTCGAAGTCGAGGAACCGGTCGGCGTCGGTGGTGAGCATGGTGTGGTCTTTGTCGACCTCGACCACGTCCAGGG
The DNA here is from genome assembly GCF_042727815.1 of Nocardia sp. NPDC060220. Classification (NCBI taxonomy): domain Bacteria; kingdom Bacillati; phylum Actinomycetota; class Actinomycetes; order Mycobacteriales; family Nocardiaceae; genus Nocardia; species Nocardia sp. NPDC060220. The sequence continues at coordinate 7,947 of NZ_JBHWZY010000158.1, read as the reverse complement.
TGAGGGCGGTGATGATGCCCGCGCGACCGCCCGCGCCGAGGATGCGGTGGAACCGCTCGGTGTGGTGAGCGCGCCCGCAGGTGCCGATCCGGCCGTCGGGGTCGACGTACTCGAGGTCGACGATCTGGTCGATGAACATGCCGTAGCGGTGTGAGGCGGTGCTCACCCCGCCGACGGAGGCGAAGCCGCCCGCGGTGATGTCGCGATGATCGCCGACCACCGGCAGGCCGAGGCCGTGCGCGCCGAGGCGGCGGTCGATCTCGGACAGCTTCGCGCCCGCCTGCACGCGCACGGTGCGCCGGCCCAGGTTGATGTCGAGCACCGAATTCATCTTGCGCAGCGAGAGCGCCCCGCGCTGATCGGTCAGGCCATAGGACTCTTCGGTCTGTTCACCGCCGCGCACCGTCAACCGTTCCGACCGACCGCGCGAATCACGCACAGTGCGAACGACATCCGCCGTATCGGTGGGGAGATATTCTTCGGAGATGACGGTATGCGGCGTGCCCATGACCGCATAGCTAACCATAGGTGCGCGGTTCTTGCGCAGGGTACTTCGCACCTATTTCCGCGTGGGCGCGAGTTGCTTGGTGAACAGGACTTTTCCGGTCGCGTCGCACAAGTTGACGGTCATTTCTCCGGTGCGGCCGTCGATTTTCACCTCGCCGAAGTGCTGGTACTCCGGATCCATCGGGGAGGTGTTCGCGGTGGGCGGCGCGTGGACGTAGACCGCCTCGGGCCCGAAGGTGGGATCGAGGGGGTTGGGGCCGAACGCCCCCGCGTTGAGCGGGCCCGAGACGAACTCCCAGAACTCGTCGAAATCGGTGAAGGCGGCGCGGGTGGGGGAGTAGTGGTGCGCGGCGGTGTAGTGGACATCCGCGGTGAGCCAGACGACATCGCCGACCTTGTTCGCCTTGATCGCCGAGAGCACCTGGGCGATCTCGGTCTCGCGGCCCGACGGTGCGCCGGGGGCGGCGTTGGCGGGGCCTTCGAAGGCGGTCTTGCCGTCGGGGACGACCACGCCCAGCGGCAGGTCGGCGGCGACGATCTTCCAGGTGGCCTTGGAGTTCTTCAACCCCTCGGTGAGCCAGGCGATCTGGGCGGCGCCGAGGATCTGGCCCTGGGGCGCGGTATTGGCGGTGTTGGCGTCCTTGTAGGCGCGCATGTCCAGGACGAACACGTCCAGCAGCGGGCCGTAGGAGATCTTGCGGTAGAGGCGGCCGTCGACAGCTTCCTTGGGCTCCAACGGCATCCACTCGTGGAAGGCCTGCCACGAACGCGTAGCGAGGGTGTCCATGCTGCGCTCGGTGTAGCCCTTGTCGGCGGCGACCGTGCCGCCGGGGGACCAGTTGTTGGTGGTCTCGTGGTCGTCCCACTGGACGATCTGGGCGACGGCGGCGTTGAACCGGCGGTAGTTGTCGTCGGTGAGGTTGTAGGCGTAGTTGCCGCGGAACTGGTCGAGGGTTTCCGCGGGGGCGTTTTTCGCTTCGGCGGTGATGTTGCGCCAGATCCGCCCGTCGGGCAGCGTCACCGATTCCTTCAGCGCGTTGTCGGCGTAGATGCAGTCGCCGGAATGCAGGAACAGGTGCGGGTCGCGAGCGGCCATGGCGGAGAACACCTTCATGCCGCCCAGGTCCGGGTTGATCCCGAAACCCTGGCCGGCGACGTCACCGGACCACAGCAGCGAGATGTCGGCGGGCGCGGTCGGCGCCGTGCGGAACACGCCGGTGAGCGTCTCCGAGCTGGCGCCGCCCTCCCCGTCGAGGCGTACCCGGTAGTGAACGGTCTGCCCGGCGGGCAGACCGTTCACCCGCACCCGTCCGGTGCCGTCGGTAGCCGGGGTGAGCAGCGGCCCGGTGAATCGCTTGACGTCGGTGAACTTCTCGCTCGCCGACGTCTCCACCACCAGCGTCGCGGGCGTATCCGAGCGAGCCCAGATCAGGGCGCCATCACTACGCGGATCCCCGACCGCCACCCCGTGCGTGAGCGAAGGCCTGGCTCGTACCAATGCGGGCCCATCGTCACCGCAGGCCACCAGGGCGGGAGCGGTCACCACACCGAGGGCGGTTGCGCGCAGCAGCGTGCGCCGAGACATCGCGAAATCCGAAACAGCCATGAACGTCACGGTGCGCCACCGGTCGGAACACCCGGTCGTTAGCAAGGCAACGGAACATGAACGATGCCGTACGGCAGACCGAACTCGGGTGAGGCGTCTACAGCCCCGCGGCGGCGGCGGTTTCGGGGTACCAGCGGGTGCATTCGGCGCGGAGGGGGACGGCGGTGTGGAGTTGGCACAGGACTGCCAGACCGCCGAGGAAGGAGCGCAGGATCGGGGTGTGGGCGGGGGGCATGGTGAGCTGGCGCAGGATGTTCGTCAGACGCAGGTCGGTGGCGAGGCGGACCTGTTCGCGGAGCCAGTCGGCCGAGAGCGGGTAGGTGGGGGCGAGGAGGGCTTCGCGGACCGGTTGGAGGCGGGCGGCGACGGTGGCGATGTCGAGGTCGCGGTCGGGGGCGACGAAGCCGTGGCGGCGCATGGCGGCCTCGAGGTCGGCGGGGGAGTCGGCGATCACGGCGGCGCCGACATCGCTCGCGACGTCGAGGAAGGTGCCGGGCCACGGTGTGCAGGCGCCGAAGTCGACCACGCCGAGCCGGCCGTCGGGCATGCGAAGGAAATTACCGGGGTGCGGGTCGCCGTAGACGAGGGCGGCGCGGGCGGGAGCGGAGAACAGGAAACGCATGATCAGCACGCCGAGCCGGTCGAGTTCGTTCGCATTGCCGCGAATGATCAACCGGGACAGGGGAACACCGTCGAGCCATTCGGTGACCAGTACGTCACCGTGCTGGGCGATCACCCGGCTCACCACGACATCGGGGTCGTCGGCGAAGGCGGTGGCGAAGGCGCGCTGGTTGACGGCCTCGCGGGCGTAGTCGAGTTCGTCGCGGATCTCGTTGCACAGCGCCTCCACCACCGGGCGGGTGTCGGCGCCGGGCAGCAGTGCGGTGAACAACGGTGTGGCGCGTCGCAGAGCTTGCAGGTCGGCCAGCACCGCGCGGCGGGAGCCGGGGTACATGACCTTGACCGCGACCTGCGTGCCGTCGTGCCAGCGGGCCCGATGGACCTGGCCGACCGAGGCGGCGGCGGAGGCGCGGTCGTCGAATTCGAGGAACAGCGAGCGCCAGTCCGGGCCGAGATGGGTGGCGAGCTCGGCGTGGACCGCGCCCGGAAGCATGGCGGGCGCCGAATCGTGCAGTCGGGCAAGGGCTTGGCGATACGGTTCGGCCAGGTCGGGGGCCAGGCCGAGTTCGAGCAGGCCGAGGAGCTGGCCCAGTTTCGCGACACAGCCCTTGAGCTCGCCGAGTACCTGGAAGAGGTGTTCGGCGGTGCGAACGCGGATGTCGCGGTCGACGGCGGCGGGGTCGCGACCCGCGGCGCGTTTGCCGAAGCCCGCGATGCGGCGGCCCGCGTAGGCCACCGGTACCGCGGCCAAGCGCGCGCTGCGCACTACCCGGCCGGTGGGCGGATTGCCGTCACGCGGGGTCGTCCGCCGGGCGAACGGCATGACGCGACCCTCGTCGGATTCGCCTCCGGCCATCGTCTACCTCGCTGTCCCCGACGCCCGCCACCTGTGGTGGCCGCCCGCCCGTGCCTGGCAAAGGTTACCAATCGGGCGCGAAGGTGTCCGGGCAACGGCGGACGCGTGCGCGGAGAAACGATCCGGGCAACGACGACGTGCGCCGGTTCATCGTGTGGCGCACGAGGTTTCGGCTCAGCCGGCCTTGGTCTCGGGGATGCGGGTGGCGTCGATCTGGTTGTCGGTGGGCGCGACGCCCTTCTTGAGGCTGTGCGCGTACACGTCGACATATTCCTGGCCGGTGAGCCGCATCAGCTCGTACATCACCTCGTCGGTGACAGCGCGTTCGACGAAGCGGTTACCGCTCATGCCCTCGTAGCGCGAGAAATCAAGAGGCGCACCGAACTTCAGCGTGACCTTCTGGCGACGCCACTTGAACGGTCCGGGCGGGCTCACCTTGTCGGTGCCGATCACCGCGACCGGGATCACCGGGACGCCGGTCTCCAGCGCGAGGCGCGCCATGCCGGTCTTGCCCTTGTAGAGGCGGCCGTCGGGGGAGCGGGTGCCCTCGGGGTACAGGCCGACGAGGCGACCTTCGTCGAGGAGTTTGGTGGCGGCGATGAGTGCGTCGTCGGCAGCCGAGGCGCCACTGCGATCGATCGGGTACTGGCCGGTGCCGCTGAAGAAGAACTTCTGCAGGCGCCCCTTGAAGCCAGGGGTGGTGAAGTACTCCGCCTTGGCGAGGTAGTTGATCCGCCGTGGGCTCAGCAGCGGTGCGAACAGCCAGTCGGAGAACGACAGATGGTTACCCGCCATGATCGCCGGTCCATCGGCCGGGACGTTCTCGAGGCCCTCGACAACGGGCCGGTTGTACAGATGCATGAACGGTCCCGGGAAGACGTACTTGAGCAGCCAATAGAACATGGCGTCCTTTCTTCGGACCGGGATCGTGGTGTGCGGCTTCGGACAACGACTTTACCGCTGGTCGCAGGTCACAACCAACCCGAGCTGGTAGCTGGAGCACATGGCTGTGACCCTTATCTCGCCGCGCGACCGGCCACCGGCGCATCGACCGCCGCCCTGGCCAATTCCGCGGCGCCGATCATGCCCGCGGCCTCCCCGAGCTGCGTGGTGCGCAGACGCGCCAGCGGCCGATGCCCGGCTCCGGTGACCGCGCTCGCGTAGTGTTCGCGAGCCTCGTCGAGGAACAGCGGCGCCGAACTGCTCACCCCACCCGCGATCACCACGAGGTCGGGATCGAACAGATCGCTGACGAAGGCGAGGCCGAGTCCGAGCCACCGCGCGAAGTCGGCCATCACCCGCACCGCGAGCGGATCGCCGTCCTGTGCGGCGCCCGCGACCCGGCGGCCGGTGAGCGAGCCGGGGTCGCGCAGCACATCGCGCGCCAGCACCGAACGCACAGGGTCGGTGGCGAGCATCTCGATGGCGGTGTCGGCCAGCGCCGTTCCGCTGCAGTAGCGCTCCCAGCAGCCGTGTTTGCCGCACGGACAGGCGCGGCCCTCGGGCACGACCTGGAGATGGCCGAGTTCGGGGGCGATGCCGTGGCTGCCTCGATAGAGCTGACCGTCGATGAGCAGCGCGGCGCCGATGCCGGTGCCGATCGCGACGAGCACCACCGTCTGCCCGCCCGCCGCCGCACCGAAGCGGTACTCGGCCCAGCCCGCGGCGTTCGCGTCGTGTTCGAGGATCACCGGCAGGCCCAGCCGCGCGGTGAGCCGTTGGGCGACCGGGGCGTTCTGCCACGGCAGGTGCGGGGCGAACAGGACCGTCGATTGATCGGTCGAGATGAAACCGGCGACGGCCAGCCCCACCGCCGCGATCGGATGCCGGCGGGCCAGCTCGCGCACCGAGCGGTCGATCGCGTCCTCGAGGGCGCGCGCCGAATGCGGGGTCGGCGCCTGCACAGTGTCGAGCACCTCGCCGTCGACATCGACCACCGAGGCACGAATGTTGGTGCCACCCACATCGATGCCCACGGTGAGCAGGTGTTGAGGGTCGATCCTGCTGGTCATCCCCGGATCGTCACCGGAATGTCGACATATTGCGAGCGCGGCGCGCGGGCGGCGGCCGACCGATCCTCGGCGGTGGGCCTGGGGCGCTGGTTCGGGTTGGCGGCCGTCGGCGGCGCGGTGGCGGCGAAAGCGTCAGCGTCCGGCGCGGTCGCGTCGGCGCGGTCGGGTTCGGGGGTGATGTGCGGTGTGCGCGTGGTCCGCGGCGCGTTGTACTCGTCGACCCGGCGCGGGCGAGGGGCGCTGGACTGCTCCGGGCGCGGGGCTCGCGAGCGCGGGCTGGAACCCGGATCCTGCAGACCCGTGGCACCGCTGGAGCGCGGGGGCTGACCCGTGGGCTCGTGTGCGGCGGCATGGTCGTCGGCCGAATTCGGGTGTCCCGCAGCGTGCTCGGCCCATTCCGGCGGGAGGACCGGTTCGACGGGAATGCCCGCGAGGGCTTCGCGCAGGACCGTCACCATGGAGGTGCCGTGGTCGGCGAGGGCCGCGACGACGTCGTGGTGGTCGCCGCGCAGCAGGGCCGCGGCCGCGCAGACCGGGCACCAGGCGCAACCGCCCAGGTCGGCCCGACCGTCGGCGGCGGTGCGGCGTAGCACGGGTTCGACCCGGGCGAGGAGAACTTCGGAGAGTAGGCGCAGCTCCTCGGTGAACTCGGCGAAGCCGTCGTGGCCGTGGCGCTCGGACTGGGAGTCAGTGCTCATCTGCGGTGGCCTTCGTGTAGTTCGGATCGGCGGGCCACACCCGCGGATCGGGCCGGAAGCGGACCACGAGGTGACCGGTGTCGAGTTCGGCGCCCGCCACTGTGCAGCGTCGCAGCACCGGCGCGAGGCGTACGCGTGTGCGTACCCCGTCGGCTCCCACGATCAGATCGTCCTCCACTCGGCCCAGCCGCAAGGTGCCGGGATCGACTACCGGCAGCCGCATCCGCATCGCGTACACGGAGTCGACACCGGAGCCGGACTCCCATCGAACCATCGGTTCGCCCGAATCCGCGCCCTGAGCGTGTTGGGCGGGCAGCGTGTCGACCGAATGCGAGAAGGCCGCCAGCGAATTCACCCCCACCGGTTCGGCGCCGGCGTGCTGGGCGATCAGGATCGGGACATCGGTGAGTTGCTCGTGTAGCCGGGCCACCACCTCGAGTTGCTCGGCGCGGCGGTTCAGATACCAGTGCACGGCCGGGTGGGCGTTGTCGCCGGGCGGTGGCACCGGGGCCAGCACCTTGTTCACCACCACCGCGTCCATCCGCAGGCCCAGCAACGCGGCCGCCGAACGCACCCGCCGCGCCTCGGCGACGGCGACCTGTTCGGGCCCGGTGATCAGGCGGGCGCTGGTGCGGGTGCGGTCGGCGAGGAGATCGCGGACCTGGGTCACCGCCACCACGACCCGTTCGACCGCGGCCGCGAGCACCGCCTTGCGGAGATCCAGTCCGATCGCGCTCATCGTGCGCGCATGCCGGGGCCAGAGGCGTTCGAGATAGTTGAGCATGGTGTCGGGGGCGGTGACGATGCGCAGCATGTCGGCCGAGGGCGGGCAATCGACGACGATGACGTCCCAGTCGTTCTCCTCGGCGTACTGGGCGATCTCGACCAGCATCAGCAGTTCCTGCACACCGGGCAGCCCGGTCAGCTCGGCCGGGTCCAGCGCGGCGAGGTCGAAGCCGTGATCGTGGCCGCCGCCTGTGGCGAGCATCGCCACCACATCGCGGAAACGGTCCTCGAGCAGGGCGAGGGAATCGATCTCGATCACCTCGATGCCGGGCGCCACCCGGGCCACCCCGGCGACGGTGCCCGGATCGTGCGGGAAACGGAAACCGAGCGCGTCGCCGAGCGAATGGGCCTGATCCAGCGAGGCGATCAGCACACGCTGACCCGAGCGGGCATAGGTCATGCTCGTCGCGCAGGCCAGCGTCGTCTTCCCGACACCACCCTTGCCGACGAACAGTTCGACGCGGGTACCGCCCGGGGCGCTCAGCCTTCGACCCGCTTCTTGAGCTCGTTGAGCGCGGTGTCGGTGATGACCTTCTCGGCTTTACGTTTGAACATGCCGATCATCGGGATGTTCAGGTCGACGGTGAGTTCGTAGACCACCTCGGTGCCACCCCCCGGCCGGTCCCGGAGTTCGTAGCTGCCGTCCTGGGCCTTCTGCAGGTCACCTTCGAGCAGCCGCCAGCTCACCGCTTTGCCGTCGGCGCGCCAGGTGTAGGACAGCACGTAGGTGTCCTTGACAACGCCGGCGTCGAGCACGAACCGTGCGGTGGCCGCGCGCCCTTCGGCATCGCGATCGACGACTTCGACCGACTTCGCGGCGGCCACCCACTCCGGATAGGACTCCTGTCTCTTATACACATC
>NZ_JBHWZY010000157.1:0-10459 GCF_042727815.1 Nocardia sp. NPDC060220 | reverse complement strand
ATAGCCTCCTTGTAATTCGTCATAATGACAGAACGGAGTTCGTCGACCTTCGTTGCCATGTTCTTAATGGAATCGCGGATCGAATTCGTCGTGGTGACCACGCGGTCGACATAGGCGACCGCGGCCTCTCGTGCCGCGCCGTTCCACCGAGCCCCCAGCTCATCCTTGGCCGTCAAGAGCCCGATATTGTTGGTACCGCTGCCGTCCACGGCCGATGTCAGCTCCTGTACCGCACTTTGCCATGCGGCCGTAGTTTCAGCTGCCTCATTCGGATTGCCCAACATCGCCTGAATGCTGTCGATCAGTTCACTTACTCCCGGCACCCCGATGCGCTCGGCAGTTGTGACGAGGGTGCCCGCCGCCCCCCATGGAAAGACCAACTCCTCGGGCAGCTTGTCAGGGTTGTGATCAGCTGGGACTGGATACCCTTTTGTTGTCCTACTTCCCATCGCGCTCGGTACCCCAGTGCCTCGTCGATGTAGCCAAATTTTCGATAGTAGTCATCATCCACGCTCTGAAAGTGTGTTGCGCACGCACGGATTCCGTCTGCGGCGGAATCAATCGTCGCGGCGCTGTCCTTCAGTTTGTTGCTGACATTCAGGCTCATATCATTGAAGTGTTGGACGATATCTCGGCCAAGCGCACCCAGTGCCAGTGGCGAAAGTCGGTGCTCGCCAACACGGGCAGCTGATGTGGTGTAGTGAACCGCGCAATCTTCGATCTCGACGGCTTGGATCCGCAAAGCCTCCGGGCAAACACTCAGATCGGTCACCGAATCTCCCCTGTCCTGGTACTGAGCGCGTTGTTCACGGTCTGCAAAATCAACGCGATGATCTGATCTTGGTTCGACTGCGACACTTCGTAGGCATCGAGGTTGATGTCGAAAAGCTGGCCTGTGCCGTCAATCGTGAGTGAGCCGTACTGTCCGTCGTCGTAAGAATCAACGATCGGAACGATGGAACGTTGTCGCTGCGGCAGCGACTCGCCCCGCTTGACTCTGCCGACCGCACGGTCGTAGTTCTTGTTCAGCTCTTGCGTCAGCGTATAGAGCTCATCGAAGTCGGTCACTCTTTGAGATCCTTCAGAAGGTCGAATGCTTCAGGGAATTCCTTCGTCAGAGCCTCGACCGACTGATCAACCGCTTCTCTACGTGCAGAATTGATCGCCTCGACAATCCCTCGGCAGGCTAGGTCAATGTCATCGGCGAGCAGCCAGGCCGGTCGATTCAGGTCGCCGAATCCCTGCTTCATCCGAATGTCGAGAACCGTTCGCCCATCGCCGCTCACCACTGCCATCACACGCCGGTCGTTCGAGTACCCGGTGAAAGAGTCGCGTGAGGCGGTCGATATCGCGCTCGAAGCTCGGGCCTGAAACGCGTTGAGTTGGTTGTGAATCCGGTCCAGTAGCTCGCCGAGCTCTTCGCGGTGCATGATCATCATCTGGTCGCCCTCCCCGTGCGCAAGATGCCGGACGGCGATTGTCGCAGCCCGGCCGCCGGAGTGGAGGCTACCTGCCGCCTCAGGGGTGCTGTCAACGTCGACAACAATGCAGCAGCCGGGCGGAACGGGCTCCCCTGCCGCGCGGTGCCAATCGTGCGACTCATGCAGCACCATCAACCATGTCCGGCATCGGAACCGGCGACACGATGACGCGGCTCAGCAGGACAGGTTTGTCGCCGTTTTCCCCGGTCATAGCCGCCCCCTTGCATCGAACAATGACACTCCCCGGGCAAGCTAGCACACACCCCGCCCGGATCAGCGCCACAAAGCTGCAGCGATACCTGCCGCGTGGCGTACGGCTGCCCAGCCATACTGCTGAGCCCGGGGAGACACTCCGCTACGCACACGTCCGGCCGAACTCGTAGACGCGACTACCTACCTCGACAGTACTCGGTCATGCCACTGTTCCTCTGCTCCAACAGCTTCCGACGAACCATGACGGTTCCACCGATCGTCGCGCCCGCAGCGACAGAACCTAAGTTGCAACACACCGGCTCCCGTCTGCACGTTCGAGATCGAGGACACAATCACCCCACTTCGCCCCGGGGGTAGGCGCAGCAGTTCCCGGAACACACCCAGTTCACCGGCCCGGCACCAAAACCCAAGGGCTTCGCCTCAACGCGTGAGTTCTGTCTCCTACGAGCACACTAAACAGCGCTACGAACTGCTGCGCGCACGAGTCACCGAGCGCCTCACCCGACTAGCCTCACCTGGCCGTCCACGGCCCGAAAAACTCGTGTACTTCCGCCACCGCCGTATGCCGACGCAGCTCACCCGCGATCTCCGCGAGCGTCGTTTGCAGGCGGGTCGAGGCCACCTTGCTGACACCTTGAAGTTCTCGATGAGTACCCACAGCCATCGGCAATTGCCCCGGCCTGAACATAGTTCTCAGCCAAGCGAACCTGCCAGGCAGCCTGCTCACCCGGGTAGGCCGCGGTGCCGTCGATGACGGATCGCAGATACGTGGCGGCTTCGGCGTGGTCGCCCAGCCGCATGAACGCCAAGCCGGTGGATCCGCTGAGCTGCGCTTCCGGCAGATGGGGCAAGGTAGACCGGATCAAGACCTCTGGTCGATACGTACGGCCGGTGCGCCCGATTGACCGCGCCGACCATCGCTGAACGATCGCCGATCACGCTCAGCGCCTCGGCCTCACGCATTGCGGCTAGGTTATGTCTCCCAATCGGGTTTCGGTTCGCCGCCGGTAGTCCGTCGGGTCGGGCATCATGTTCGCCGTGGCGGAGACTGTGGTGATCGGCATCAGGTTCTGACGGACAATCAGTGGGAACTGCTCGAGCTGTTGTTGCCGAAATCCGATGGCCGCGTGGGTCGCAACTTCTCCAACAACCGCCAGGTCGTGAAGGGAATGTTGTTCCGGTTGCGGACCGGGATGCCGTAGCGGGACCTGCCCGAGGTGTTCGGTCCGTAACAGACGGTATGGAAACGTCACCGCCGTTATGCCGCCGACGGAACCTGGGATCGGGTGCTCGTCGCGTTGACGGCGTTGGCGGACGCGATCGACAACCTCGATTGCGTGGTCTCAATCGATTCGACGATCATGCGGGTGCATCAACACGGCGCCAACACCCGTCGCGGTGGTGACGCGGTTGCTGGCCCGGATGGTGAGTTATGAGCCATCTGATCACGGGATCGGCCGGTCTTGGGGCGGGTTGACTACCAAGGCCCATCTCGCCACCGACGGCAACGGACTCGGGTTGGCCGTATTAATCACTGCGGGTCAGGCCGGTGACTCGCCGATGACGCCCGCAGTGCTCGACGCGATCGCGGTCCCAAGGCTGGTCGGTGGCCCTCCGCGACGCAACCCCGATCGGGTGCTCGCTGATAAGGCGCATTTTTCGGCAGCGTATCGAGAGTTGTTGCGAGGCAAGTGGATCACGGCGGTGGTTCCGCAACGGTCCGATCAGGTGGCCAATTGGAAACGCCGAGGTCGTGCCGGTGGACGCCCGCCCGGGTTCGGCTCCGATGCTTACAAGGGTCGCAATGTGGTCGGGCGGGCGTTCAACAAGGCGAAGCATCGGCGTGGTGTCGCGACTCGTTACGACAAGCTGGCCTGCAGTTACCGGGCAGGGATCGTCATGGCCCTCATGGTCGAATGACTGAAGCTATTGGGGGACATGACCTAGTCGGTCAGGAGCTTGAGGACGAGTGGGCGTGACATGGTTCCGGCGACTCGGCGGGCGAGCTGATTCGCCCCCGCCCCGGCGGCGTGGGCGGTGCGCAGGGCGGTTGCGAGTTCCGCGCGGGCGACATCGGCAGCGGCTTGGGCTTCGCGAAGGCGGCGGGCGGCGTCGTCCACCGGGGTGGTCAATGCATTGACCGGTTCCGGGAGGGTGGCGTCCGGCTGCGGCGCGACGGGTTGGGGTGTGGTCGCGAGGTTTCGCAGTGCGGCCCGGGCGAATTCCTTCACGAACTCGCGGGTGGCGTCGGTGTCGGAGGCGGCGTCGCCGAGTAGCAGGCGCGTGGTCTGGGGGACGGCGTGGGTCCAGTTGGCGAGGCCGCAGAGGGCGAGTAGGAGGCGGCCTGCCTGCTTCTCGTCGACACCGAATTGTTCTTGGGCACGGTCGAATTTCTGTCCGTAGTGGTCAGCGCGCCAACCGTCGACATCGTGGGCGTCGGCGCCGCGGTGCAAGCCCTCCCAGAGCAGCAGGCGCAGCAGCTGCGGATGGTCGCGGTGGTAGTCGAAGAGCTTGCCGACGTAGTCGCCCGGCTCGGTCTCGGCGAGTGGCTGGACGACCTCCATGAATTCGCGCATGGTGTCGACGATGATGACGTCGAACAGCCTGTCCTTGCTGCCGAACAGGCCGTAGATGCGTTCCTTGTTGACGCCGGCGGCCTCGGCGATGCGATCGACCCGGGCTCCGGCCAGGCCGTACTGCGCGAATTCGGCTCGCGCCGCACGCAGTAGGGCCTGTCTGGTCGCGTCGCTGCGTTTGATGGTGCTCGCCGTCATGGGGCCGACTTTACCAGGTCTTTAAACCAACTATTTGGTTGACTCTGTCTCTGTGCGAGCCTACTGTCGTCGACATGGCATCACCGACAGTCCAGCTTCCGGTCGGAAGTCCGGCCCCTGCCCGCGTTCGCGACACGTCGCCCCGTACGCACACCGGGCGCACCCTCCCCGTTTTCGTGCTGTCGGCCTTGTTGGCCACCGGTCAGATGTACACGCCGATTCCCCTGTTCGAAGCCATGAAAGCAGAGTGGAGTGTGGGTTCGGGGGCGATGACGTGGGTCATCAGCGCCTTCGCCTTCGGCTACGCGGGCGGCTTCGTGCTGTTCGGCCCGCTGTCGGATCGATACGGCCATCGCCGGGTCCTGGTCACCGGCATGCTCGTGGCCGCGGTGGTCACCCTGTTGACCGGTCTGGCGTTCAGTGCGCCCGTGGCCGTCGCGCTCCGGATCGTGCAGGGCCTCGTCGTCGGCTCCATTCCGCCCGCGATCATGGCCTACGTCGGCACGCGCATCGCGCCGGGGCACCGGGCCGTGGTCACCATGTCGGTGGCCACCTCCTTCCTGGCCGCCACCGTCATCGCCCAGATCGTCTCGCAGGCCGTGGTCGCGTCGTTCCCGTGGCGCACCGTATTCCTCGGCTCCGCGGTCGTTTTCACTGCCTTGGCCTTCGCGCTGCGGGCCGTTATGCTCGATGACGCCCCCACCGGCCGTGACCTCCCGCTGCGCCACAGCTACGCCGCCATTCCCGCGGTGCTGCGCATCACGCCGCTGCTCCCGATGCTCGTGGCGGGCGCCCTGAGCATGGCCGTCATGGTCGGCATCTACACCGGGATCGAGCTCACCGGCCTGGTCACCGGTTCCGGCGAACTGCTGACGCTGCGGGCGGGCGCCCTGCCGGTGATGATGGCGCTGCCACTGCTCGCCATTCCGCTGGCGCGCCTGTCCAAGCCCACCCAGATGGTCCTCGGCGTGCTGATCGCGGCCACCGCGATGGTCGCCGCGACCTTCGAAGGCTCGCACCTGGCGGTCCTCACTGTGCTGCTGGCGGTCCTGGTCGGTGGCCTCGGCGTCATCGCCCCCGCGGTGTTGCAGAGTGCGGGTGAACTCGGCGGCGATGCCCGCGCGGCAGCCTCTTCGGTCGCCATGTTCAGCTTCTACGTCGGCGCGACCCTGGGCCCGATCGTCGCGGCAGCGACTGCGCCACACGGCTTTTCGACCCTGGCATGGACCCTGGCTCTGCTCCTGGTCCTTGCCCTGTGCTTGACTCTGCTCGGCGCTCGCCTGCAGCGCTCCGCGCGTCTCGCGGCCGCGACGGGTTGACCGTCGAGTAGATCAGGCGAGCCCTTATGCCACCGCCATCGCCGCCGACGCACCCCGACGCGGCCACCGAAATCGCCTACCGCCATGGCGGTTCGTCACAGTCGGCGGATTCCGCGTGCGACCTTGGCGAACGACGACCCGGTCAGGAGTCCCGTCCGCAGTTTCGGGTGACACGCGCCGAGGTCGACCAACACGGCGTAGGTCAATCCGTGGTCGCGCCGCTCGGCGATCTGGTCGAGCACCTCCGCCGGTGTGCCGACCTGGAAGACATCTCGGATCAACGACAGCGGTGCGCGTCGACCGTATTCCAGCGCGGTGGCCTCGTCGATGGTCTGCGGCAGGATGTCCTGGGCGCCGGAGAACGTGGGGCCCAACGGATGCTCGACGCCATGGCGTGCCCAGGCCTGCGCGGACGCGGCGAGCATGTAGGCGCGGATCACCGCCGAATCGAGAATCTCCTCGACAATCGTCTGCGACTTCGCGGTGATGATCCATTGCCACCCGGCCGCTTGGACCGCAGACGGGTCGCGCCCGGCATCCGAGGCCGCGGTCCTGATCGTGTCGAGCTTGTCGCGGTATTCGGCTGGGCTGCCCGGAAAGGCGGGCAGCCACGCGTCGGCGAATCGACCGGCCACCCTGAGCATGCGCGGTCCGTGCGCTCCCATCCAGAGCTCCGGTCGGGTACCGCGGTGCGGCGGCAGCGCGAAGACCGCGTCGCGGAGAGGGAAGAATTCGGAATCCCGGGAGATCGGCTCACCGTGGGACTCCCACAATGCCCGAATCGTCGCGACAGCCTCCTCGAAGCGCGCGACCGGGCGTTGCCAATCGACACCGTAGGGCTCGTTGTTCTCGCGTTCTCCCGGACCGATCCCGAGAATCGCTCGCCCGCCGCTGAGCAGATGCAAGGTCGCGGCGGCCTGTGCGGTCACCGCCGGATGCCTGCGACCGGCGTCGGTGACTCCCACCCCGAGCCGAAGCCGACTCCACCGATTCCGCGCCGCCGCGCGCCCGAGCAGGGTCCACGGTTCGTAGTACGCGTCCGCGACGGGAACGACCCGTGCGCCGCCCGCATGGCTCGGCTTCCACACCGACGAGGGAAACAACCCGATCAAGTGGTCGACGACCCACAGGGAGTCGGCACCGGTCGTCGCGGCGACGAACTTCGCCGTGCGGTGGGTGAGATCCGGCGCACCGCGGGAATGAAGACCCGGATCGACTATTCCGGTCCTGACTCGTGCCATGGGCTACTCCCACTACTCGATGTCATCACTGCGGTCTCCCTGTCGACCGGCTCGATTATCCCACCGATCGGCGGTAGGCCGGAGGTGCCTAGCCCGCGGCGTGCAGGGCGAGCCGGGCGGCGTGGATCGCCGGATGCAGGCCGGTGCCGTTGCGGTATACGAGCTGGGTGTGGCGGCGGATCGGCAGGGGAGTGAGGGTGATGTGTTCGGGGGGTGCGTAGAGGGCGAGGGCGGGGACTATGGCGGTGCCCGCGCCTGCGGCGACGAGGGTCAGGACGGTGTCGAAGTCGTCGGCGTGGTGGCGGATGTGGGGGGTGAATCCTGTTGCCTGACAGGCTCGGATAGTCAGGGTATGGCACAGCGTGCCGGGGGTGCCCGCGATCCAGGGGGATCGGCGGTGTGCGGCCAGCGAGTCCTCGGTGGGCACGGGGCCCAGCGTGGCCAGGTAGACGGTTTCGGTGTGGAGGGGCTCGGTTTGCAAGGAGGGGTCCGTGTCGGCGGGGACCAGGTCGTAGTCGTGGGTGAGCGCGATATCCAGGGTCCCCGCGCGCAGGGCGTTCGGGATGTCGGCGGGGTCGATTTCGGTGACGGTGAGTTCCAGGCGCGGGTGGTCGGTGCTCAAGGTGACGAGGGCGGGCGACAGCAGGGTGCGCGCCGCGGTCGGAAAGGTGCCGATGCGCAGGGTGCCGGCCAGCTCGTCCCTGGTACAGGACAATTCGGCGTCGGCGTGTTCGAGGGCGGCCAGGATCGTTTCGGTGTGCCCGACGAGGAGCTGCGCGGCGGGGGTGAGAGCGACGCGGCGGCCCGAGCGTTCCAGCAGCGGGACGCCCGCTTCGCGTTCGAGCGCGGTGAGCTGCTGGGATACCGCCGAGGGCGTATAGCTGAGCGCCTCGGCGACCGCGGCGATGGTGCCGCGATGGGCGAGTTCGCGGAGCAGGCGAAGTTTGCGGACATCGAGCATCAGTTCAGCTTACGGTCGTCATCATGAATGTGAACTGGACCTGATGGTGGATCTGGCTCGACGATAGAGTCATGACATCGCTACACGGACTCTTCGTCCCTTTGATCACGCCGTTCACCGCCGACGGGGCCGTCGAGCCCGCGGCGCTGGAACGACACGCGCACGCTGTCCTCGACGCGGGTGCGACCGGACTCGTCGCGCTCGGCACCACGGCGGAGCCGTCCGCGCTCACTGCCGCCGAGCGTGCGCGAGTCCTGGATATCTGCGCGAGCGTCTGCGCCGACCGCGGCGCACCGCTGATCGCCTGCGCGGGCGGCAACGCCACCGCGGAATCGGTGCGAGCGATCGCCGAACTCGCGCGGCCCGTCGCGGCCGTGCTGGCGGTGGTGCCCTACTACGTGCGACCGAGCGAAGAAGGCGTGATCGCGCACTTCACGCAGTTGGCAGCGATCAGTCCGGCCCCTCTGCTCGTCTATGACGTGCCGCACCGCACCGGACGCCCGCTCAGCGGCAGTACGTTGATTCGTCTCGCGAATACCCCGAACATCGCCGGCTTCAAGCACGCCGTGGGCGGAATCGACGCGGCCAGTGTCGAATTGATGGCCGCCCATACCCCGGCGACAGTGCTCAGTGGCGACGACCGTTTCGCCTCCGCGCTGCTGGCTCTCGGCGCGCACGGCGCGATCCTGGCCGCGGCCAATATCGCGCCCCGTGAATACGCCGATCTCATCGAGGCATGGCACGCCGGTGACGTCGTCCGGGCCCGCGCGATCGGTGACCGTCTCGACGCGCTCGGTGCGGCCCTGTTCGCCGAGCCCAACCCGACGGTCATCAAGGCGGTGCTCGCCGAGCGTGGTCAGATCTCCAGCGCGGCCGTTCGGCTGCCGATGCTGCCGGCATCGAGTGCCGCGACGAGTGCGGCGCTCAGGGCGAGCGAGGCGGCGACGATCACGCGGGTGTGACATCGACCAGATCACGAACAGAAAATTTCACTGGTCATCGGCAGCGAAAGGTGCTTGGGTTAACCGGTGACGAAACCTCCGGATATCGGCGCCGCCGCGCCCGATCACACTCCTGACAAGCTGGATGCCGCCGTGTTGAAGGTGGCGGGCGTCGTCGTCCTGGGCGCGGTGATGTCGATTCTCGACATCACGGTGGTCACCGTGGCGATCCCGACGTTCATGCAGGACTTCAACGCCTCCGTCGAGGTCGTCGCCTGGACCATGACCGGTTACACCTTGGCGCTGGCCTCGGTCATCCCGATGACCGGCTGGGCCGCCGATCGCTTCGGCACCAAACGCCTCTATATGGCGGCGCTGACCTTCTTCATCATCGGGTCGGTGCTGTGTTCGATGGCGTGGAGTATCGAGTCGCTGGTGGCCTTCCGTGTCATCCAGGGCATCGGCGGCGGCATGCTCATGCCCCTCGGTATGACGATCATGACCCACGCCGCGGGCCCGCAGCGGATCGGGCGGGTGATGGCGGTACTCGGCGTGCCCATGTTGCTCGGCCCGATCTGTGGCCCCATTCTCGGTGGCTGGCTCATCGACTCCTTCAGCTGGCACTGGATCTTCCTGATCAACCTGCCGCTGGGCATCGTCGCGCTGATCCTGGCCTGGATCGTGTTCGCTCCCGACAAGCCCAAACCCTCGGAATCGTTCGACTTCCTCGGCATGCTGCTGGCCTCGCCGGGTCTGGCGCTGTTCCTGTTCGGTGTCTCCTCCATTCCGGAGAAGGGCACCGTGATGGCCTCGCGCGTGCTGATTCCGGCGATCATCGGCGCGGCGCTGCTGGTGGCGTTCGTGTTCCACGCGCTGCGCACCGAGCATCCGCTGATCGACCTGCGGCTGTTCTCCAACCCGTCGCTGCGGTACTCCGTGCTCACCATGTCGCTGTTCGCGACGGCGTTCTTCGGCGCCGGCTTCCTGCTGCCGAACTACCTGCAGCAGGTGCGCGGGGAGACGGCGTTCGACTCCGGTCTGCTCATGGCCCCACAGGGTATCGGCGCCATGCTGACGATGCCGATCGCGGGATTCCTGGTCGACAAGATCGGCCCCGGCAAGATCGTCATGTTCGGCATCACCTTCATCACCCTCGGCTTGGCCGGGTTCACCCAGCTGGGCGCCGACACCTCCTACCTGCTGATCGGTGGCGCGCTGTTCGTGATGGGTCTGGGCATGGGCTGCACCATGATGCCGGTGATGACCGCCGCGATCCAGACGCTCTCGCACGCACAGGTCGCGCGTGGTTCGACATTGATGAACATCATCAACCAGACCGCGGCGTCGATCGGCACGGCGACGATGTCGGTCGTGCTGGCCGCCCAGCTCAACGATCACCCGGAGGCGAAGGTCGCGATCGGCGCCAACGCCCGGCCCGATCTCGCCGCGCAGGTTCCCCCGTCGGTCATCGAGCAGGGACTCGACCTGGCGGCGACAGCGTTCAGCAACACGTACTGGGTCACCGTGGT
>NZ_JBHWZY010000156.1:0-10464 GCF_042727815.1 Nocardia sp. NPDC060220 | reverse complement strand
GATGCTCGCCGAGATGATCCCCGAACCGTCGGGCAGGAAATCGACAGCGGTGACGAGAGCGCCGTGACCGACCAGGGCCGGTCCGATCTGGCGGTGCGTTCCCACATCCCACAGCCGCAACACGTTGTCGGTACCGACGGTGACCAGTGTGCGGCCGTCCCGAGAGAATTGGACTCTGGTGGCGGGGCCGTCCTGCACCATGGGTTCGCCGATTTCCCGGCCGGTATCGGTGTTCCAGATGCGAATCGTCTTGTCTTCGTAACCGACGGCGAGCAGTCGGCCGTCCGGGCTGAAGCTGGTGCTCTTGACCCACCCGTCCCCGACCATCGGGTCGCCGACCGGATTGCCGGTGTCGGCGTCCCACAACCGGACCGCGTAGTCGGTGGCGCCGGTGGCGACGCGCCGTCCGGCGTCGTCGATCGACACCATCTGCACGAAACCGTCGTCGTGGCGCAGTTCCGGTCCGACCGGCCGCATACTCGCCATGTCTCGAATCTGTGCCTTTCCGTCGCCGGCGATCACGATCCTGCGCCGACCAGGGTCGTGTACGAAAACAGCCGTTTCGGGCGGCAGCGGGATCGGCGGCCCGACCGCAGCGCCCGATGCGGCATCCCAGAACCGAATTTCGGTCCAGGTGAGGGATTCGGGGCTGAACCCGGCGGCCTCCAGCTGCGTGCCTTCTGCTGTGTACTCCGCGAGCTGGAAAAGGCCGTCGTCGCCGCTGATCAAGGGACCGACCTGCGCACCGGTGCCGGTATCCCACTGCCGAATGGTGCCGTCCGCACCGCCGGAGACGATATGCCTGCCGTCCGGGCTCACGTCCGCGCCCAGCACTCTCGCGCCGTGGTGGATGGTTCGCCCGCCACCCACATCCCACTCACGGACGGTGGAATCCATACTGCCGGAGAGGATTCGACCGGAGTCGGGATGGAAGGCGACACTGGACACCACCAGCTCGTGTCCCTCCAGTGGCTCTCCGATGGGCCTGCCCGTCGCGGCATCCCACAGCCGGATCGTCTTGTCATCGCCTGCCGAAGCGATCTGCGTGCTGTCGCCGCTGTAGACGACTTGTTCTACCGCGGCGGTGTGCCCGCGAAGCGGCTCCCCGATCGGGCGGCGGGTCCTGGTATCCCATTGCTGGAGATCGAATCCCGCGACCACCAGCCGGTCGCCATTGCGGTCGAAGGCAAGGCTGTTCACCGCGCTGCCGGTGTGCGCGGTCAGCGGATCCCCCGAGGGCCGTTGGGACCGAGCGTCCCACAGTTGGACGGTGCCGCCGACGTCACCCGAGGCGATCAACCCGTTCTCGCCGAACGCCACCGAGGTCACCGGCGTGGTGTGCCCGGTCATCTCGCCGATCTGCTGATGCGTCCCGGCATCCCAGAGCCGGACGGATTCATCCAAGCTCGCCGACACGATGTGGTGGCCGTCCGGGCTGAACGCGACGCCGACGACCACACCGGTGTGGCCGCGCATTTCGGCCCCGATCTGCTTCTGGGACTCGACATCCCAGAGCCGAACAGTTCGATCTCGACCTGCGGACACCAGCCGGGCACCGTCCGGACTGAACGCGATGCGAGTGACTTCGGACGCGTGACCTGACAGCAGAGCGCCGATCGGGGTCCAGGTTGCGGCATCGAGGAGCTGGATCGCGTTCCCACGCGTGGCAGCGATCTGTTTCCCATTCGGGCTATAGGTGACGCTGGAGACGTCGGCCTCGTCCATGTCGGCGATCTTGCGGATTTTGCCCTGCTGGTGGATCGCGTTGAGCAGGGCGAACTCCCGCCCGGTCCCCTCGCCGAGACGGTACGCGGCGATAGCCATCTGCATACCCAGGATGTCGTCGCTCTTCCCCGGCCACCGGCCCGAGAGCATGAGCTGCGAGTTCGCCGACAATGCCAGTGCTGTCGCGCGACGGCTCTCGGCGACGGCACGTTCTTGCGCCCGATCCGCGCGCACCCACAGCAAACCCGCGACCAGCGCGGCCACCATGGTCACCGCCAGCGCCGCCCGCAGAATCCGCGACCGCCGGTGCAACGCCCTGGCGCTGCGCTGCGCGTCCTCCTTCGCCCGGCTCTCCGTGGCCGCCAACGTTTCCGCCGCCTGCTGGCGTTCCCTGGCGGCCCGCAGCTCGTCCTCCCGGTGCCGACGTTCCTCGGCGATGCGCTCGTCCTCGGCCTGCCGTGAGGCCAGCAGCAATCCCCGGGCAGGGTTGAGCCGCTCGCGGAATCCTGGTGCGGTGGCCAGTGATTCGGCATCGGTGAGCCGTGCCCCCGACAGCAGCCATTCCTCGCGCCGCCCGTTCTGCTCCCACGCCTGCGCGGCCCGCTCGAGGTTGTCGGCGGCCTCCAGCTCGCCGGCCTGCACCCGCAGCCAGTCGGCGAGGGTATCCCATTGGCGCAGCAGGCTTTCCAACGCGACCTCGACGACAACGGCGCCGTCTCGCTCGTCTTTGACCAACAGCCTGCGTGCGACGAACTCCTCGAGCAGCGGGTGGCTCTCCGGCGGCAGATCGAACCAGCGGGCCGGGCGGCGCATCGGCTGGTCGTTGCCGGAATTGATCGTCGCCAGCCACGGCACGAAGGCCCGCCGCAGGATCGCCAACTGCCCGGCCCGGACCTCGGGATCGGCGTCGAGGAGCTCGTCGACCTCCCGCTGTACCACCCGCCGCAATCCACCGAGGGATTCGTAGTGCGCGAGGGTGATCTCCCCGTCCCCGTAGTCCCGGTACAGCCGGGCGAGGGTGAGCGAGAGCAGCGGCAGGGTGTCGGCGCCGCGGGACCAGTCGTCGAGCAGACGTTCCACCAGGTCCGGGGCGAACGACAACTCCGCGCCGGCTTCTCTCGCCCGCCGCGCGGGCCCGACGATGACCTCCTTGAACTGGGCCTGCGGCATCGGTTTCAGATCGTCGAACGGGCGCACCGCGACCGACGCCAGCATGGGTGCGGTCTGGAGCGGTTCGTAGCGGTCCGAGCGGATAGTGGCGACCGCGATCATCGCGATCCCACGCTCGCGGTCGAGCAGTCCGCCGAGGAGAGTGAGCAGCACGCCCGCCTGCTCCCCCGCCTCGGGGCCGAACAGCTCCTCGGCCTGGTCGATCGGCAGAATCAGCGTCGGCGCCGGGTCGTCGCCGGAGTCCACAACGCGATCGCGCGCGGCCTGCTGTGCTTCGATCAGCCAGGCCCGCACCTGTTCGATATCGCGGACGCCGTCCTCGATATCGGTGAGGCAGGGCCGGCGCAGCCCGACGCCGACGCGCAACGCGTGGATCGACCGCGCGAATCCGGCATCGCCGGTGAGCGCCCTGCGGTGCGGCCGCACGATGTCCATGGTGCGGAAGTGGCGGTCGTCGCGGGCCAGCCGAGGCAGCAACCCGGCGCGCACGAACGACGACTTGCCGACGCCGGAGGGACCGAGGACGACGAACAGGTGGCCACCACCGAGGCCACGCAGGCCGCGCACGGTGTCCATCGCTCGCCCGATCTGCGCGTCGCGGCCGAAATATACTGCGGCATCGACAGATTCGAGCGGTTCCCACCCGCGGTACGGTGCGCGTCCCGGGTCGCCGGGCGGTGGCCAGCCGAAGGTGTCGGCGCCGATACCGGCCGCCCGCAGACCGTGACGTAGTCGCTGCAACCCCTCGGTCAGGAACTCGACCTTTTCCCCGTCCACCAGGATCGTGGTCTTCGGTCCGTCCCCGAACAGGTCGCAGCGCTGCCACTCGCTGGTCATGTCGCGCCCGGTCAGCGGTTCGAGCCGGACCGTGAAGATCGGCTTGTTCAGGGACTCGGCATGGCGGTATTCGACCTTGCACTCATGAGAACTGTCCCAGTTGTCCGACAGCAGACAGATGACCGCCTCGCAGCGGTCGCCTGCCCGGCGCAACGCGTCCTTCCAGCGCACGCCTGCCGGAATCCCGGTGTCCGGGTCGAGATCGAGGAAGATCTCACCCGCCAGACCGGGTTCCGCCTCGATCAGCCAGACCCGCAGCGCGACCGCTTCGCGGCTGTCCCGGCTCGAATGGCTGAGGAACAGCCTGGCCTTCATGGCAGTTACACCCGCGAACGGTCGATACCCGCTTCGACCAGCGCCGAGCGCGCCACGTCCTTCGCGCAGGCGGTGAGTGCGCCGAACGCGCTGATCCGGCTGAACGTCTGTCCGGTGTGGACGACGTTGTCGTTTTCGTCGTCGCCGTCCACGATCGGCACAGCACCCGCCAGCAGCCATGTGCGAACGTCGGCGACCGACGGCATCGTCCCGGCCACCCGCAGATGGAATTGCTGAATCAGCAGCACGATGCCGGCGACCACGGGCGTGGCCTGACTGGTGCCGTGCTGGATCGACTCGCCGCTGTCGTTGCGGATCCCCGACGAGGTCGTCGGGGCGCCGGGCGCGAAGATGTCGGTCGCGCAGGCGCCACCCACACTCGAGTGCAGACGCTGCGAGAACGGTGTGATCCGATCCGGAGCCGTCGAGAGGGCGGTCGCCCCGGAGCCGTAGCTGAACGAGCCCTCGTCGGCGTCGTAGACCGCGCCGACACTGATCGTCTGGCGGAAGATCGCCGGGTAGCTCATGCCTTGGCCACTGTTGTGGGCGAAGTAGTCGTTACCCGCCGCGACACAGCAAGCGACGCCGGCGTCGGTGAGTTTCCGCATCACCTCGCCGATGCCGTCGCCCGCGAAATCCGCGTCCGAGGTGTTGTTGTCCGATGCGCCGAGCGACATACACACGGCGGAGATACCCAGCGATGCCCGATTGGCCAGCACCCAGTGCAGTGCGTCACGGATCGCCTCGAAGCTCCCGCCGCCGGAGTTGCCGAGGACCTTGACGGGCACGATATTCGCGCGTGGCGCCATCCCGGTGTGCACCCCGCCGGCACAGATGATCCCCGCGACGTTGGTGCCGTGACCCTGTCCGTCGCTCGGATCGGTGGGCGAACCGTTGTTGTCGGCCGTGAAGTTGCGGCCTGCCCGAACCCGGCCCGCGAAATCGACGTGGGTGGTGCGGAGCCCGGTATCGAGGACGGCGACCGTCATGCCGGATCCGTCGACGTTGAACTTGGCGCGCGCCTCCGCCGCGCGCACCAGCAGATCCACCTCGAGCAGTTCGGGCATCACCGTCAGGTCGGTCTGCAACGGCTTCTCCACGGGGACAACGAACTCGTAGGCGACGTCGGCTACCGATTCGGCAGAGATGGTGTCGGACATGATGATTCCTTTCCTACAGAGCCGAGTACGCGACGATGAAGTCGCAGACGTCGCGGGTCATCCGCCGTCCGAAGCTGGGCTTGCTGTTGTCGCCGATCGCGCCGGCGGCACCGCGCAGCACGCCCACGACATAGGGCCATCCGTCGGTGCCGTACACGTAGAGACAGCGCGGTGTAAGACGATGTGCGCCGTTCACCTCCGCCCGGAGCAGCTCGACGAACGAAGTGGTCGGCGCGGGGTACACCGAGTTCGGTGAGACCTTCGCGTCGCCGATCAGAGTCAGTGGGCGGCCTTTGGGCGATGTCAGCGTGGTGATTGCGGTAGACATCCGTACTCCTCGACACTCGCGCGGCGCAGATGTCCCAAACGCCGACGTCAGCCGCAGATTTTCAGGCTGATCTGAACGTACGAGGATGTGTCCGAACCCACACGAGTACCCGGCTACCCCAATTTCCACGCAGGTACTACCCGCACCGAACTACCGGGGAGCGAGAGCGAGCACTGCTAGCTCTGGTCCGGGTCTTCGACCGCGGCCAGGAAGGTCGGCAGATGGTTGCCGGGGACCGGCTCGGCGGCCTCCGCACTCGCGTCGCCGAGATGCTGGGCGCTGAACAACGACACCGGTGCGGCGCCGGCGGCGTTCAGATGCGGATCGGTCATGGGGTCCCCCGTATATCGGTGTGACTGAGGTGGAATTTCGCGGAGCCTGCGCGTCAGGAGGATTCGACGGTTGGACGCTCGTCCGCGCGCGCCGACAGAACTCGGTTCAGCGACGCAGCTGGTTGTGTGGAATCAAGACCGTGGTGCGCTCGTCGATCGGCTCCATCGGCTCGAGCTTCGGCTGCGTGCTCAACTTGTCCGACAGCTTCTGCCGGCTCACTGACACCAGCTTCCTCGTCACCGGACTACCCGCGACCGCTCGCGAGGCCGCAGTGATCTGTTCGTAGCGTGCCCGACCGGCCTTCGTGCCCAGCACATAACCGGCCGCCACGCCGATGATCAACCGCAGCATCTCCTGGAGCTCCTCCCACGTCTGTGTGCGGGCTCCATCCTGCCCCAGCCGCCCCACCCCTGTCGATCCGGTCACCGTTCGACAGCACATCGTTATACGCCGCATGTCCGCAGGTAGCGCCCCGATTTGGGTTCCCGCGACACGATGCGCTAAAGTTTCATCTCGGTCAGCCCGCCAAGGCAGACCACCTGAGTCTAACCACCCAGGACAATCCCCTATAGCTCAATTGGCAGAGCAGCCGACTGTTAATCGGCAGGTTTCTGGTTCGAGTCCAGATGGGGGAGCATCTACCAGGGCAAACGTCATCGTTTGACCCTGGTTTTCTGCTTTTGAGGGCACCGCGTCACGGAAACGTCACGCTTTCATCGTTTCAGCTGCTCCAAAGTCTCCGTGAAGTCGGGGGCTTGAGTCGGTTGATCGATGTAGTGGCGGCGGGTTACCGCGTCGCCTGCGTGGCCGAGTTGTCGGGCCGCGTCCTCAGGGCTGTGCGCCGACGCGATCATCGTGGCTACGGTCTTGCGGAAAGTTTTTGCGGTGATCCACGCGAACTTCTCGCCTCGCGCCTGCTTCCACAGACGGTTGAAGTTGTTGGGGCTCCAGATGCCGCCGTCGCGGTTGGGGAAGACCAAGTCGAGATCGTTGGGAACCGCTTCGGATTGAACACGGCGCAGGGTGTCGACGACGAACGGTGGGATCAATACGGTCCGATAGCCCGAATCGGTCTTGGTTCGTGGCTGGCGGATCAGGCCCTTGCCTTTGAGGCGAACGATGGTGCCGGCGAAGGTGATTCGCGGAGGCTGTGATTCGAGGTCGACGTCGGACCAGCGGAGCGCCAGGGTTTCGCCTGGGCGTGGGCCGGTACCGAGTTCGACGTCGACGACATCGAGGACTCGCTGGTTACGCTTGGGACCGTACGTATAGCCCGCCGATCCGTCGAGTGGAGCGCCATTGACCCAATCGGTGAGTTGAGCCCGCAACTGCGCAAGGGTCGCCATATCGGCAGAACGGGGCTTGCTGTGTTTGCGCGGCAGATCGGCGACCTCACGGACGGGGTTGCGATCTATCGCGTCATGACGAACGGCCATCCCCATCATTTCTGACAGGATGACTCGTTGACGACGCGCCTTCTCGCGGTGGCCGTTGAGCGCGATGCGCTTGATATGGGCGTCCAGGCGCGAGGTCGAGGCTTCCCAAATACACAGACCACCTAGCGATGATTTGATCTTGATCGCGGCAGGGCTGGCACGTTTGTCGGTCGAGACATCGATTTCTCGGCGGTAGAGATCCAGGGTCTGTGGCGTCACACCCTCCTGGAGGGCCTTCTCTGCGAGCCAGAGGTCGGCGAGTTCGGCGAGCTTCGTATCTCGGGTTATCAGCGTGCCGCGCGCGCCGGTGCGTTCTGCCAGCGCGCGGCGGAGCGCATCCTCGGCGAGGCCTTTCGTCGAGCCGAATCGGTGAACAACGCGAGTCGTCCCATCCTCATCGCGGTAGCGGGTCGCTGACCGCCAGCTGCCGTTGGGTTGCCGCTTGGAGCTGATCTTGCCGTATGTACCGATCGGCAGGGCGTGGCGAGGCATCGAGGTCTAAGCCTCCCGTTATTCGGGGCATGGGAAGGGGCGAGCGCTGACCAATTGCCGTGACAGCGCCCCTGACTGGGCATGCGTCACCCACAGACAGGCGCAACGGGGTTGTCGCCGACGTGGTGCGTGCAGTCAGTGGCCGACGCCGGGCGGTAACTCAGGCCGGTTAGCGTCGAGCTGCGCCTGCTCCCATCGCTGGACATCACGGAGTAGGTAGCGGCGGTACCGGCCGATCTTGGCGAACCGAGGTCCGCGATTGGCAGATGCCCACGTAGCCAACGTCTTTGGCGGAATCTTGAGTCTCGCAGCGACCTCATCAGTGGTCAGCCATACCTCTTCGCTGGTCATTGGATCGCACCTCGCGCCTGTCCGTTCGGACTTACACAGCGCAGCCGGGATCGACACGGCCTATCAGGTGGGTAGCCCGCAGAGTACAGAGGGCGGGCAGGCTTGAGCGAGCCTTGCTGTTGATCGTTGTTCATCGGGCAACTTTCAGTTGGGCCCGATCAGCGGCTCTTCCACCTCCATGAAACCTCAAAAGGTGAGATTTCGCCACCCAAAGTGATGGCGTCAACTCGCCTCTCGATGTTCACCATGACCGAAAGAAGTAACCGCGAGCGCGCTTTCAGCGGCTCTCCTCAGAACAACCCATTGACGATCCTCGATATGGTCCGGGCATCTCGAATTGTCAGTCGCTGGCATGCTGTCCGGCATCGAGGCCACCGGTCACCGGGTCGCGGTCGTCGAACTTAAATCCTGACCACGTGCGGCCAGCTTCCGGTCAAGTTGGCGAGCCCTGGCAATGGCTCAGTGTGCGCGTTCCGACCGAGGCTGTGGTCCCTCGCATTTGGTCGTCTACTGTCCCTCGCGTTTGGGCGCCCCGGGGACAGGCAGGCAGAAGACTCCGCTTTGACATGCCGGTTCTGGGCTGTCGAAGGGCGGTGTCAGCGGTACGCCGCCACATGAGAGCAGCGTGCATCCGGCCGGGGCATATGGTCCTACGCCGAACGATGCCAGCAGGACATTGGGATCGAAGACACCGAGCGGGTCGAGTTCGAGGTTCATGCTGGGGACGTAGGGGCCCGGGTCGGGCAGGTCGACGTCAGTGATCGCGCGGGCAAAGAGTCGAAGGAACTCCCGGTAGAGTTCACTGTTGGTGTTGACGGAAAGCACCGTGCTCGGGTCTGAGGATACATCGCCGAGGACACCGTTCCAGGTGATCAGCAAGTTCAGACTCGGCACAACGAAATTAGTTTGGTGCAAGAAACCCACGGTTGCATAGGTGTCGGGCGGCATCGGGTCGAACGCCGCAACATCGATCGTCTTTCGCGACGGCAATGTGACGCCCGTACAAGGAGTTTGGTTGAGCCAGACAAGGAAGCCGTAGCAGACGTTGGACTTCGATGGCTGCCGGTATTGGTCCATGTAGGCGGCGTCGATAACTCGCTCCCCGTTCCACTCGCCGTTGTTGAGTAGAAGCAACCCGATCCGGGAGAAGTCGTTCGGCGGCAGGAACAGATACGCGAACCCGTAGGTATTGCCCGCACGGTCGCGCTTCCAGTAGTAGTCCTCGGCATCGATGCCCAGCGGGTCGAACAGGTACTGCTGTGCGAACCCCTGAAAATCTCGTCCGATCGCGTGCTGCACAACGTAGACAAGGAGGTCGGGTCCGCGCTGGGAGTACTCGAAAAATGTGCCCGGAGGGTGCTCAACCGGCAAGGCTAAAGCTTGTTGGGCGGTGTTCAGATCGGGAATCAGTCCGGTGAAAGCCTCAGCGAAAAGTGACTGTTTCAAACCCGATGATTGCGTCAACAAGTCGCGGATGGTGATCGCGCGATGCGCGGCGTCTCCTTCGCCTTGTGGCAGGTAGTCACCGATCGGTGCGTCCAGGCGTAGCAGGCCTTGTGTGACGGCGACACCGACGACCAACGCTGTCACCGCTTTGGTCGAACTCCACAGGTGCCATGCGACATTGCCGGTAGCAGAGTTCAGCGGTCCGGTACCTACGAGACAGTTGTTGCGGAAGATCTGGATGTTGGTCCGCATTCGCGACGACGCGAACGCGATCGCCTCGTCCATTGCTCGCTGGTCGATATCGACATCAGCGGGTGCGACGGACTCGACGGCGGCATCCCCTTCCGGCAGTGCGCATATTCGAGTCTCAGCGCTAGCTGGTGGGGTGCCGATCATTCCGAATCCCGCGAACAGCGTGAAAATGCTCAGCAAGGTGATCGCGGCCTGGCGAAACCTCGATCGGCACCGTAAATCCATCTCGCACCACCTCGTTGTACTGCGATTTATTTACGTATCGATATAGGCCTACCACGATCGGTGTGGGTGATGGGGGAATTCGGGACGCATAATCGCTGACCGGGACATCCCCTGGTCAGCGGTCAGCTCAGCTTCTTCGTGCCGATGGAAATCAAGCGGACGAGGCGACCTCGTGGGCCGAGGTGTGTGTGTTGCGGATTGCGACACGAGGTGTCGCGTCGAGCGTCGCGGTGAGATCGGTGCGCATCGTGGTCAGCCAGTCGAGGATGTAGTTCTGTCGGACTTTCCACGGCCGCCGGTCGCCTTGGCGGGGGAACTCGTTGATCGAGCGTTGGACGTAGCCTGCCGCCAAATCGAGCAGTGGGCGCTCATGAAGGCCAGGATCTGCCTTGGG
>NZ_JBHWZY010000155.1:0-10484 GCF_042727815.1 Nocardia sp. NPDC060220 | reverse complement strand
TGAAGGAAGGCGTCCGCGATCCGTCGCGACGCCAGGACATAGATCACGACGACCGGCAGCGAGGCCAGCATCGCCGCGGCGAGCATCGGTCCGTAGTCCGCGCTCTCCGGGCCGAGGAACAGCGCCAGACCCGGCTGGATGGTGGTGTCCTCGGGATCGGGCATCACCAGCAGCGGCCACAGGAACTCGTTCCACGTACTGATGAACAGCAGGATCGCCACCGCGCCCAGTGCCGGGCGCATCACGCCGAGGACCACGTGCCGCAGGACCTCCCACGAGGTAGCGCCCTCCAGCACGGCGGCGCCGATCAGCGATTGCGGCACCGAACGAATGTGGTCGCGCAGCAACAGCACCGCGAGCGCGCTGACGCCGAGCTGCGGGATGATCACCCCGATCGTGTGCCCCTGCCAGCCCAGTTTCGCGGTCATCAGGAACTGCGGGATAATCAGCGCCTGCGGCGGGATCAGCAGCGAAATGCCCACGGCCGCGAGGACGAAACCACGGCCGCGCGCCTTGTCGAAGCGCACCAGCGCGTAGGCGGCGGGCAGGGCGACAAGCATTGTCGCGATGGTGACGCCCGCGGCCATCACGAAGGTGTTCCACAGCAGCCTGCCGATCGGGAACTTGCCCACTGCCATTTCGTAGTTCTCCAAGCTCGCCGGAAGCGGGATCGGATTCAGATCGAAGATGGTCGACACCGGTTTGAACGAGGTGGCCAAGGCCATCACCACCGGGAACAGCATCAGCACAATGGCTGTGATCAGTAGCAGGTGTCTGCCGATCGCGTCACCGCGTCGCACGGAATCTCCTCGAGAGCAGGGTGTGAACGGTCAGCAGCAGCCCGAACGCGAGCGCGATGACGATGGCCGCCGCCGATGCGGTGCCCGCGTCGAAAAAGGTGAAACCGTAGGTGTAGAGCCGGTAGTAGACGTTGTCGGTGGCATTGCTCGGTCCACCTCGGGTGAGCACCCCGATATTGGTGAACAGCCACGGCCACACCACCACCATCGACAGCAGTCCGAGCAGAATGATCGGGCGTCGCAGCTGGGGCAGGATGATCGAGCGGGTGATCTCGCCCTCGGTGGCGTCGTCCAGGCGCGCCGCGTCGATGGTGCGGCGGTCCAGGTTCGCCAGCGCCGCACCGAAGAGCAAGGTGTTGAGCGCCACCACCTTCGGGGCGGTCACCACCACGACGGTCGGTAGCGCGGTGGCGGGGTCACCGAGCCAGTTGACCGGTTCCACTCCGGCGAAGCCGAGTACCTGATTGAGGCTGCCGTACAGCGGATCCAGGATGAACTGCCACGACAGCGCGTTGGCCACCGGCGCGAGCACGACCGGCATGAACAGCAGCATCCGGTAGAACTCGCTCATCCGGCCAGGGCGCTTCCACAGCGCGATGGCCAGCGCGCACGGCACCACCGTCGCGAACGGCAGCACGAACAGCGCGTACTCGAGCGTGTTCCAGGCCGCGTTGCCGAATTCCGGCTCGGTGAGCAGGGTTTCGTAGTTCTTCAGGCCGTTGAACGCGATGTCGGGCGAGACCAGGTTCCAGTCGAGGAAGCTGAGTACCGCGGTGAACAGCAGCGGCCCGTAGACCCACACGGTGATCGAGAGCATGGTCGGCGAGAAGTACAGCCAGGCGAGCCCGGTCGCGGCGGGGCGCTCGACCACGCGCGCCTTCGGCGTGACCTCGGGGTCCTTGGTGAGCGTCATGACCGGGCTCGCGCATCGAGCAGCCGCCGGGTGGTGTGCAGGGCTTCCGCGTGGTGGCGGGCGTGGCGCATCTCGATGATGATCGCCGGGTCGTGCGGGAAGGGCGTCGCCAGCACCTCGTCCAGCGGGATCGTGCCCCAGCCGGGCGGCAGGTGCAGATCGCCCTCACCGAGGAGCTCGAGTTCGTACGGGTTCGCGTCGGGCTGGCGCGGCATCCGGCCGAAATTGTCGTGCAGGTGAATGTGGCCGACAACCGGGGCGACTTCGCGGATCGCGGCCAGGTAGTCGTAGTTCAGGTAGCCGGCCGACAGGTACGCGTGGCCGACATCGAGGCACATCGTCACCGCGGGGTGATCGATCTGGCGCACCTGCTCGGCGACCAGATCCAGCCGCATCCCGTAGGAACGGCGGGTGAGTACCGCGGGACCGGGCGCCCGGTTCTCGATCGCGATCGTGACCCCGCGCGCGCCGGATTCGTCGGCGAGCTCACGCAACATCGTGCGCTCGGTCGCCATGCCCTCGGTCAGTGCCGCACCGTCGCTGTAGAGGCTCGGCAGCACTCCGGCGTGGTAGACCAGCACCTCGGCGCCGATCGCGGCGGCGATCTCCAGATCCGCCAGCAGACCGAGTTGCTGCGAGGACGCGGACCCGGTGTCGAGCAGATTGCCGGTGCGTCCGGAGGAATGCCACGAACTGTGCAGGGTGAGCCGGACTCGGCAATCGGCCAGCGCGTCGCGTAGCGCCGCCAGCCGGGAGCGCTGCACCTGTCCGCCGATCACCACCCCGAGGCCGCAGCCACCGAGTTCGGCATAGCCGAACCCGGCGGTCGCGGCCTCATCGAGGAATTCGCGCATCTCCTCGAAATCGGAGCGTAGGAGCTGCTTTCCCGACCACGGATTGACCGTCAGGCCGATCTTGTTCGGGATCGCGCCGCCGTCGGTCGAACCGTTCGGCGGCGTGTGTGCGAATACCTGGTGTGACAACGGTGTCTCTCTTCGAGGGGGTGGTGGTCAGCGGAGGGTGCGTGAACTCAGTTGAGTCCGCGGATCTTCGCGGCGGCGGCGCGCAGGGTCGCCGCCGGGTCGGCGCCGCGAAGGACGATCGGTTCGACGGCCTCGTCCTGGAGGATGACGACGCCCTGGTTGGACTGCTTGCCCGGGAAGGCGGTGTAGGGAGCCAGATCGGCCATCTGTTTGACAGCCGAGCCGAGCCGCGGATCGGCCGAGGACTCCGCCGCGGTCCGCAGCGGCAGGTAGCCCATCTGCGAGGCGATGAGCTTGAAGCTCTCGTCGTTGGTCATGAACTGCACAAACTTCCACGCCGCCTTCGCCTTGGCGGCGTCCTTGGCCACGACCGTCAGGCCGGAGCCGGAGAAGGTGGGGCGGGCAGGCAGGTTGTCGAAGGCGGGCAGCGGCGCCACCTGCAGGGCGAACTTGCCCTTGGCCGCCGCGTCGAGGGTCAGCAGACCGCCGCCGGTGGTGACCAACATGCCGAGCTTGCCCGAGTTGAAAGCGCTTTGCGCGGACGCGAAGTCGACCGCGGGCTGCACCCCGGACTTGGTCAGATCCTGGATCGTCGACAGCGCGGTGATCACCGGGGCCGAGTCGACGGTGACTTCACCGCTGCTCGACACCAGCGCGCCACCGGCACTGTTGACCAGGGACTGGGTCAGGTAGTCGGACTTGCCCGGGTCGGCCGCCGAGACGTACACGCCCTGCGCCTCGGTCTTGTCCTTGATCGCCTGCGCGGCCTGCTTGAGCTGGGCCATCGTCTTGGGCGGCTGGGCGGGATCGAGCCCGGCCGCGGTGAACAGGTCGGCGTTGTAGAAGACCACCGGGGTGGCCATCATGAACGGCATCGCGACCGGCTTCTTGGCGCCGGCCACCGGGGTCGCCTTCAGTACCGACGGGACGAAGCCCGCCATGTGCTTGTTCCACTCGTCGGTCCCGGCGACCTCTTCGAGTGAGCGCAGCGGCAAGGTCTGCGACGCCTGCGCGACCTTGCTCCACCCGATCTGCGCGACATCGGGCGGGTTGCCCGCCACCACTTCGCTCTGGAGCTTGGTGAGCGCGTCGGCCGTCGGGACCGACTGCGGCTTGACGGTGATCTTCGGGTTGGCGGTCTGGAAGTCGTTGATCAACTTCTCGATGCCCTTGCCCAGTGGGTTGGTCTGTCCGTAGGTGTAGGACAGGAAGGTGATGGTCACCGGGTCGTCGGCCGCGACCGGGGCCGAGCTGTTCTGGCCGCAGGCCGCGAGCAGCGTGGTGACCGCGACGAGCACGATCCCCCATCCGGCCTTACGGCCGTGGTGGTGCGAGTTCATAACAGGCTTTCTGTGGAGGGGGTGGTCGAATCGGAGATCAACGGAGACGAACTCCGCCGTGCGTGACGGTCAAAGCGTCGATGCCACGCAGGTTCACATTGGGCCGGTAGCGCAGCGAGCCCGGGACGAGCACCGGGTCGATCACCCGCCCGGCGAAGGCGGACAGCGCCGCGGCGCCCTCGGCCCGGCCCAGCGCCGCGGCGAGGCAGAAGTGCGCCCCGGCCGAGAAGGCGAGGTGGTCGGCCGCGCCGCGGGCGACCAGGAAGCGGTCGGCGTCGGGGTAGTGCTCGGGATCACGGTTGGCCGAGGCGAGCAGCACCAGCATCGCGGTGCCGGGGCTGATCGCGGTGCCGCTCACCTCCATGTCACGGGTGGCGATGCGCATCACGAACTGGATCGGCGCGTCGTAGCGCAACGCCTCGTCGGCGGCGCTGATCCCCAATTCGGGTTCGGCGGCGAGGATCTCGCGCTGGTCCGGATTCTGGAGCAGGGCGAGTACTCCGTTGGCGATGAGGTTGGCGGTGGTCTCGTGGCCGGCGACCATCAGCAGCACACAGGTGGCGAGCAGTTCGCCCTCGCTGAGCACCTCGCCTTCCTCCTCGACCTCGATGAGCCGCGAGAGCAGGTCGTCGCCGAGGTTGCCGCGCCTGCGGGAGATCAGGTTGACCAGGTAGTTCATCAGCTCGTTGCGCGCGCCCTCGGCGTCGTCGAGATCGTCGTTGTGGACGACGAGGTTGAAGTCGAGGACGCGGCCCAGCCTGCGGGCGGCGGGTTCGAAGTCGCCGAACTCCTCGACGGGGATGCCGAGCAGAGCGCACATGATCCGCACCGGCAGGGGCAGCGCGAATTCGGAGATCACGTCGAATTCGCTCTTGCTCGCGATATTTTCGATGAGTTCGTCCACGATCGAGTGGATCTGCGGCTGCGAGGCCCGAATAACCCTGGGTGTGAAGGCCTTCGACACGAGCCGGCGAATGCGGGTGTGCGCGGGCGGATCGAGGAACAGCAGGGACTCCGAGCGCTCCGGGTGATCCTTGCCGAGCCGGGAAAGCTTGGGGTCGTTGCGCACCGACGGGTCGCGCAGCACCTGCTGGCAATCGGCGTAGTTGGCGATGATCACGAGGTCGCCGCCTTTGGTGACCAACGGGGACTTCGTGCGCAGTGCGCGGTGGACGGGATACGGATCGGGTCGGGTATCGGGAGCGAACAGTTCGGCCAGTGTCGACTCGGCGTCGTGCTGGCTGGCAACCGTGGTCGTCATATTCTGGGCTCCTTCGAAAATCGGCGTCGAAATTACTTCGCCTGCACCGGATAAAAGTCTTCCACTCCGGTGTCGCGGGCGACAACGCGGAACGCATTATTGATCAATTGCGGTACGAAATGGATCGCCCTGTCAAGACGGGGATCATCGGGTTTTTCCGAGTCAGCGATTCGAGTGCCGAATCGACCGTGTTCACGGTGCCGCTCGCGGCACCGTGCACCGCGAGGCGGGGTGGACACGCCGCAGGGTTGGCAGGAATTCGGTCGCTGCTCATCTGGGCTTCACGGGCCCGTTCCCCGATGACGTGCGGTGCCGCTATACAAGGTGCATATCTCGGACGAGTCACGTACCTGATCACGCGAGGCGCGCACTATGGAGACACGGCATATCGAGGCATTTCTTGCCATCGCTGACGAACTGCACTTCGGAAGGGCGGCCGCCAGGCTCCATCTCACGCAACCGTCACTCAGCCAGCAACTCAAGCGCCTGGAACGCCATCTCGGCGTCGAACTGGTGTCGCGGACGTCGCGGGTGGTGCAGCTGACCCCCGCGGGCGAGGCGTTCCGCGCCGACGCGCGACGGATTCTCGGGGAGGTGCACTCGGCGACCAACACCGTCCGCGACATCGCGGCCGGGCGGATGGGCAAGATCAACATCGGGTTCAACGGGCGGGCCGGGCAGCTCATCATGCCCAGGTCACTGGCCCAATTGCACGCGCACTATCCCAATATCACCACCAAACTCAGCTCGGGTCGCTCCGGGCCGCAGCTCACCGCTCTCACGCGCGGGGAGCTCGATGTCGGGCTGCTCTACGGCGGTGCGTCCAACGGCGGGTCGGTGCTGTCGCGGTGTCTGCTGCAGATGCGCATCGGCGCGCTGGTGGGGCAGGGGCACCGGTGGGCCGACCGGTCCTCGATCTCGATCCGCGAACTGGCCGAAACGCCGTGCGTGCTGTTCAACCGCGAGGTGAGCCCGGCGATGTACGACGCCATCATGACCGCGGGCGAGCGGGCGGGCGCGTTCCCGAAGGTCGCCGAGTACATGAACGACTCGGTGGCCACCGAGATCACCGTGGCCGCCCGCCGGTATGTGGGGTTCGCGTCGTTCATCAGCATGGACGAGCCGCGGCCGATGGGTTTGAAGGTGGTTCCCCTCGTCGATCCGGAACCGGTGGTGGAATTACAGGTCGCCTGGCGCGTCGACAGTCCCAACGAAGTGGTGCAGGTATTCCTGGACAGCCTCGATTCGACGAAGAATTTCCTGCAATCCACTATCCGCGGCAAGGTCTACGGAGAACCGCTGGCGAGTTGATTACCATTCGGTCGATTGAGATCGGCAATGGAAATCCGAATCGGCGGGTGCGGATGGTGCAATTATTTCATGGCACCTGAACTGAAAACCTCAGCCACCCTCGGTTCGGTATTCGAGGCGATCGATCCGGATAACCCCGACTTCTTGCATCTGCAGCGAATTGTAAGCAAGTTGGTCCCCTTCGGTACCCACGCGGGGACCGAGATCACCGAAATCGGTCCGCACCGCGCGATCGTGGAAATTCCCGACGAGCCCTACGTCCTGAACCATCTGCGTACCGTGCACGCCGGTGCGCAATTCCTGGCCGCCGATATCGCCGGCGCGTGCGCCTTCGTGGGCGCGCTGGCGTCGCGGTTGTCGGCCATCGACACCCTGGTGCTGCGCGACGCGCGGCTGTCGTTCCGCAAGCCCGCCCTCGGCCGGATCCGGGCGATCGGGGTCATCGACCCGAGCGACGTCGCGACGGTACTGGCGGCCAAGGGCGGCCAGCGGCTGGATGTGGACGCGCGGGCGCTGATGTACGACACCGCGGGTGTGCTGGTCGGCAAGGTGGCGCTCGACTACGTCTGCACGCTGGCCGCGGAGGCGTGATGAGCGAGCAACGCGCCCAGATCGTCGGGCTGGAATCGACCACCGTCGCCACCCCCGACGGCGCCACCCTGGCGGTACGCCTGCTGCCGCAGGCGGATCCGGCCGCACCGGTGGTGCTGATCCTGCCCGCCATGGCCATCAAGGCCAAGTACTACCTGCCGCTGGTCACGGCCTTGCACGCGGCCGGACTGACGGCCGCTGTCCTCGATCTGCGCGCGCAGGGCGACAGCCTGCCCGCACTGGGGGAAGGTCCCGGGTTCGGCTATCGCGAGCTGATCGAGGTCGACCTGCCCGCCGTGGCGGACGCGCTGCGCGAGCGGTTCCCCGAGGCGCCGCTGCACCTGTTCGGGCACAGCCTGGGCGGACAGCTCGCGTTGCTGTTCGCTGCGGCCGAACCGGATCGGGTCGCGAGCATCACGACGATCGGTACCGGCTCGGTGTACTGGTGGTCGTTCGAACTGCGCAGGCGCCTCGAGGTGCTGGCGCGCGGCTGGTCGGTCGGTGCGGTCACCCGGCTGCGCGGCCGGTGGACCGGCGGTGGCGGCATCGGGCCGATGACCGCGGGCGTGATGATCGACTGGGCCCGGCACCTGCGAACCGGCAACTACCGGCCCAGCGGCAGTGCCCGCGACTACGACCGGTTGCTGCGCGAATTCACGCTGCCGGTGCTGCTCATCTCGCTCGACGGCGACCCGCTGGGCCCCGAGTCCACGGTGCGATTCCTGAGCAAGCGGATGGGCGCGGCGGATCAGCATCGCTGGCACATCGACCGGGCCTCGGGCTTCACCCACATCGGCCATGCGTCGTGGGTGAAGGACAGCGAACTGGTCGCGCCCGCGGTCGCGGCTTGGGTTGCCGAAGGCCGACCGCCCCAGTAGCGATGGCCGATCCACTCGGCATCGAAGACCGATCTCGGTCGGTAGCGCAGGCCGATCGCTCAGCGATGGTCGGCCGACTCGGTAGCGATGGCTGCCCGCCTCGCCGCAGGACGGCCGACCACCCCGGGCGCCGACGTGCGTCGTTCGCGGCGCCGACCGTTCGTGGCATTTCTCGATAGCGACCTCTGCCCTCGGGCTCTCAGAAGGATTGGCACAGTGACGACTTCCCTTGCACCCTCGGCGCTCGCCAGGGACGACAACTCCATCTACCGTGCGCTGTCGGAATTGGACAAGCCGGTGTTCGTGGTCCGTGACGAACGCGGTGTCGCGGTGACCACCGACGCCGGCACCGCGCGCGGCGCGCAAGTGCTGGCAGCGGCTCCGGCGCTGCGGCCGGAAACGCTGGGCAACACCGAGTTCCGGCAGACCCACGGCGTGAACTTCGCCTACCACGCCGGTGCGATGGCCAACGGGATCGCCTCGGCGCCGATGGTGGTCGCGATGGCGCGCGCCGGCTTGCTCGCCTCGTTCGGCGCCGCCGGTGTGCTGCCCGCCCGGATCGACGAGGCCCTGGCCACGATCGGGCGTGAGGCGCCGGGAAAACCCTTCGCCTGCAACCTGATCCACAGTCCCAGCGAGAACGCGCTGGAGCGGGCGATCGTCGACGCGTGCCTGCGCCACGAGGTGCGCTGCGTGGAGGCGTCGGCCTTCCTCGACCTGACCCCGCAGGTGGTGCGTTACCGGCTGGCCGGCCTGCACCGTGACCCGAACGGCCAGGTGATCGCCCGGAACCGGGTGATCGCCAAGGTGTCTCGCGCCGAGGTGGCCGAACTGTTCCTGCGCCCGGCGCCGGAGCACCTGGTGCGCGGATTGCTGGACGCGGGGGAGATCACCGCCGAGCAGGCGCAGCTGGCGGCATCGGTTCCGATGGCCGACGACATCACCGGCGAGGCGGACTCCGGTGGCCACACCGACCGCCGTCCGCTGGTGGTGCTGCTGCCGTCGCTGCTGGCGGTGCGCGAACGGATCCAGCGTGAATACGGTTTCGCCCAGCGGGTCCGGGTCGGCGCGGCCGGTGGCATCGGCACTCCGGCGGCCGCCGCGGCGGCCTTCGCGATGGGTGCCTCCTACGTGGTCACGGGGTCGGTCAATCAGGCCACTGTCGAAGCGGCGCAGTCGGAGACGGCGAAGCGGCTGCTGGCCGCCGCGGGCGTCGCCGACACCACGATGGCGCCCTCGTCGGACATGTTCGAACTCGGCGTCGACGTGCAGGTGCTGCAACGCGGCACGATGTTCGCGAGCCGCGCACGGCGGTTGTACGACACCTATCGGCGCTACGACGGCATCGAGGCGATCCCCGCCGCCGAACGCGCCGAAATCGAGCAGCGGATCCTGGCTCGCTCCTTCGACGAGGTGTGGAACGACTGCCTCGGCTACTTCCGTGAGCGCGACCCCGAGCAGATCGCGCGCGCCGAGGGGAACCCGAAACGCCGGATGGCACTGATCTTCCGGTGGTATCTGGGCCGGTCGTCGGGCTGGAGCACGGCCGCGACGCCCGAGCGCACCCTCGACTATCAGATCTGGTGCGGGCCCGCGATGGGCGCGTTCAACGACTGGGTCGCCGGCACCTACCTGGCCGCACCGGCGCACCGCCATGTCGCCGAGGTCGGGTTGCAGATCATGCACGGTGCGGCGTTCGCCACCCGCGTGAGTCAGTTGCGCGCGGCGGGCGTGCGACTCCCGGGCCGCTGCTCGACCTACGTTCCGGCCCCGCTGACCAGCATCGAGTCACGATGAGTAGCGCCGTGCAGGGAGATAGCGCCGTGCAAGATGCCGGCGCCGTGCAGGGACTGCGGGTCGCGCAGGAATACAGTGTCGCGCCACTGGTCACCATGGCCGATGACGACAACTTGGCCAACGTAGTGTTCTCCAAGGCCGCGGCCGACCCGTCGGCCGTGGTGTTCAGCCGGAGAACGGCCGAGGGCTGGCTCGACGTCGGCTACGACGAGTTCGCCCGGCTCGTCCTCGGACTCGCGAAGGGCCTGCTGGCCAACGGGATCGGCGTAGGCGATCGGGTGCTGATCCTCGGCGGGACCGGTTTCGAATGGTCGGCGGCGGACTTCGCCGTGCTGAGCGTGGGCGCGATGGCCGTACCGGTGTATCCGACATCGTCGGCCGAGCAGATCCAGCACATCGTGGCCGATGCCCGTCCCAGCGCGTGTTTCGTGGAGACGATCGAACAGTGCGAGTTGATCGGTGCGGCGGCGGGAGATCTGCGCGGCCGGGCCTGGCTGCTCGGCTCGTCGTTTCCTGCGCTGGTCGAGCAGGGCGAGGTGATCGCCGACGCCGAGGCCACCGAGCGTCGGCTGGCAGTGCGCGCCGATGATGTCGCGACGATCGTCTACAC
>NZ_JBHWZY010000154.1:0-10503 GCF_042727815.1 Nocardia sp. NPDC060220 | reverse complement strand
ACCCGGCACTGCGAGCACCGAACGACGTGGCTTCATGAGGAGTGCCTCCTGACTGGTGCGGCCGTCCCCGACCGATAGCCTGATGGTCATGGCAACCACCAGGGTGTATGTCGCCCGGCTCGCCGGCCTGACGGTGCTGGGTCCGGACGGGGAGTCTATCGGCCGGGTCCGCGATGTGGTCGTCGCCGTCCGGCACGGACGCCAGCCGCCGCGTGTGCACGGACTCGTCGTCGAATTGCTCACCCGGCGACGCATTTTCGTGCCGATGCTGCGGGTCACCGCGATCGAACCCGGCATGGTCACCCTCAATACCGGGACCGTGAGCCTGCGCCGCTTCGCCCAGCGCCCCGGCGAACGCCTGGCCATGGCCCAGATCCTCGATTCGCCGGTACGCGTGAACGACCCGGATCTGCCGGACCTGGCCGATATCGACGTGCTCGTCGCCGACCTCGGGATCGAGCAGACCAGGACAAGGGATTGGATCGTCAGCCGGGTCGCGGTACGCGGGCATCGGCGGATCGGGCGCAGGCGCTCGGTGCACGTGGTCGAGTGGTCGCAGGTCGACGGGCTCACCCCGGCCGAGGTGGACCGGCCCGGCCAGGACGTGACCACCCTGCTCACCCAGTTCGAGGGGCTGCGCGCGGCCGACGTGGCGCACCGGTTGCGTGAGCTGCCGGAGAAACGTCGCATCGAGGTGGCGATCGCTCTCGACGACGAACGCCTCGCCGACGTGGTCCAGGAACTGCCCGACGACGACC
This sequence comes from Nocardia sp. NPDC060220, assembly GCF_042727815.1. NCBI lineage: Bacteria > Bacillati > Actinomycetota > Actinomycetes > Mycobacteriales > Nocardiaceae > Nocardia > Nocardia sp. NPDC060220. The sequence continues at coordinate 9,745 of NZ_JBHWZY010000154.1, read as the reverse complement.
AGGTCGACCTGCTCGGCCATCTCGAGGTGCGCCGCGCCGCCGACGTGCTCGAGGCGATGGACCCCGACGACGCCGCCGACCTGCTCGGCGAACTGCCCGAAAGCGAAGCCGAATCGCTGTTGGCCCTGATGGATCCCGAGGAATCCGAACCGGTGCGCCGACTGCTCGCGCACTCCCCCGACACGGCGGGCGGTCTGATGACGCCGAAACCGGTCGTCCTCGGGCCCGCGACGACCGTCGCCGAAGCGCTGGCCCGGGTCCGCGACCCCGACCTCACGCCCGCGCTGGCCTCGATGGCCTTCGTCGTGCGACCACCCACGGCCACGCCGACCGGCCGCTACCTGGGCTGTGTGCACATTCAGCAGCTGCTGCGGGAACCGCCCGCGCACCTGGTGGGCGGGATCGTCGACAGTGACCTGGCGCCGCTGTCACCCGACCTGCCGCTCTCGGCGGTGACCCGCTATTTCGCCACCTACAACCTGGTGTGCGGGCCGGTGGTCGACGCGGAGAACCATCTGCTCGGCGCGGTGACCGTCGACGACGTCCTCGATCATCTGCTGCCCGAGGATTGGCGCGAAGAAGAGCCTCCGGCGCTGCAGCAGGTCGAGGCGAGCGGGAGCACGGCATGAGTGAGAAGAATCCGGCGCGGCAACGCTTGGAGACGCCGGTCGGGTCGCGCTTCCGCTTCGACTGGGATTCGGACGCGTTCGCGCAGGCCAGTGAGCGCGTCGCCCGGTTCCTCGGCACCGGGCGCTATCTCGCGATCCAGACGGTGATCGTGATCGTGTGGATCCTGCTCAATGTGTTCGCGGTGGCGCTGCGCTGGGATCCGTACCCGTTCATCCTGCTCAACCTGGCCTTCTCCACCCAGGCCGCCTATGCGGCGCCGCTGATCCTGCTGGCGCAGAACCGGCAGGACAACAGGGACAAGGTCTCGCTCGAAGAGGACCGGACCCGGGCCGCGCAGACCAAGGCCGATACCGAGTTCCTCGCCCGCGAACTCGCCTCGCTGCGGCTGGCGGTGGGCGAGGTCGCCACCCGCGACTACCTGCGGCGTGAACTGGAGGAGATCAAGGACGTGCTCGACCGCATCGATGCGGTCACCACGCCCGACGGCGCGCCGAAGCCGGACAAAAAGCGAAAAGCGGTCCGCAAGAAAACCTCCGGTCAAACGGCCTCTTCCGCCCCGATTTCGCCTGGTGCTCCAGATGTATGACCGGAAATGCTCAACAACTTCCTGACCGGTAGGTAACCTGGATCACGTTGTTCCGGGTGGGCCGGAGGGGGACTCTGCGGCCTGCCGCTTTTCGACGAAAAGGGTGTGGCCGTGCGAATTTCTGCTCCGATAACGATGTCGGCCCTTGTAGTCGCAGGTCTGGTCGCCTCCGGGTCCGGGGTGCACACCAGCGACCCGAGCACCGCGCCGACCGCACCGGAGGCCCTGCTGGCGGCCACGGCGAGCACCGCCGAGGACACACCCGAAACCGATCCGTCCGAGATCGTCGGCCTGCTGCCGGTCGCGCAGGAGGCGCCGCGCCGGTTGCGCGCGCTCAACGCCAACACCGCCGCACCCTTCGCGGGAACCGTTCCGCTGCAAAGCATTTCGCTGCCAACGGGCAGCGGCGCACTCGGCATCCCGGAGATCGTGCTCGCCGCCTACCGCAACGCCGAGCTGGCCATGGAATCCGCGCAGCCGGGCTGCGGGCTCACCTGGAACCTCCTCGCGGGCATCGGCCGGATCGAATCCGGACACGCCAGCAGTGGCCGCACCGACGCCGCCGGTACGACGACGACGCCGATCTTCGGCCCCGCGCTCGACGGCACCCTGCCCGGCAACGAGGTGATCAAGGAAGCCGACGGCGGTTTCGTGCGAGCCCTCGGGCCGATGCAGTTCCTGCCGAGCACCTGGGCGCACTACGCCGCCGACGGCAACGGCGACGGCGCCTCGGACCCGCACAATGTCTTCGACGCGGCGCTGGCCGCGGGCAAGTACCTCTGCTCGGGCGGCATGAACCTGCGCGAGGCGGCCCAGGAGTTGCGGGCGGTGCTGCGCTACAACAACTCGATGTCCTACGCGGCCAACGTGCTGAGCTGGTCGGCGGCGTACCGGACCGGCGGCGCGCCGAGTCAGGTGGCCATCTCGCCGGAGATCATCCCGCCGGGCAGCGGTCCGTTGGTGGCGCCCAATGTGCTGGCGGCCTCGACCAACACGCCCACGCCCACCACCACGCCCACCCCGACGACGCCGAAGGTCACCACGCCCACACAGGTGATGATCACGCTCCCCGGTCTGCCACCGATCCCCTGCGGGATCTTCTGCCCGGCGCCGGTCGCACCGCCCGAGACGTGCGTGAGCGAGCCGCTGCCCGCGCAGATGCCGAACCCGCTCGCACCCGAGCCGCAGCCCGCCGACAAGCCCGCCGAGCAGACCTACGGCGCTGCGGCGCCGAAGGATCCGGCCGCACCCGAGCAGCCGGTGGTCGAGCCCGCCGCGTGTACCCCGGCGACGGTCGCACCCACGGAGACCCCGGCACCCACCACACCGGAGAAGACACCGGAACCGGGTGTCGCCCCGGCCGAGGAGCCCGCACCCGCCGAGCCCGCGCCGGTGGCGCCCACCCAGCAGCCGGGCATCACGCTGCCGTTCGGCATCGTCATCCCGCTGCCGCCCGCCCCCGCACCGGCCCCGTAGAAATCAAACCGAAATACAGATCACGGAGGGGTAACAAAAAGGTCTCGGGTGCGGTAATCTCTTCTCATCCAACACGGTTGAGGAGGGCACCACACAGTGGGTCGTCATCGGAAACAGCCTGCTACGACAGTTCGCCGTAGCTCGCTCATCGCACTGACCGGATTGGTCCCCGCTGGACTGGTTGCCGTGACCGCGGCCGCCACCGAGGCGACCACGGCAACCAACGCAGCTGTCGAGCACGACCTGCTGCCCGGCGCCGAGCCGGAGGCTACGGCCGATCTGGTCTCGTCGCCCCAGGCCGACATCGCCGAGATCGTCCACGCGGAAGCGCGCCAGTCCCCCTCGGCCGCACCGGTCGTGAAAACCGTTGCACTGCCGGATGATCGCGCGTCCGCCGATCTGCCCGCGGGTCCGCTCGGTATTCCGGGCATCGCCGTTGCCGCCTACCAGACCGCCGAACAGCAACTGGCCGTGGAGAACCCGCACTGCGGGATGTCCTGGTCGCTGCTGGCGGGCATCGGCCGCGTCGAATCCACCCACGCCTACGGCAAGGCCGACGCGCAGGGTAACCCGATCAAGGCGGTCTACGGGCCCGTCCTCGACGGCAGCCTCTCCGGCAACAATGTCATCCACGACACCGACGGCGGCGACCTCGACGGCCTCGGCGGCTACGACCGCGCCATCGGCCCGATGCAGTTCCTGCCCGAGACCTGGCACCGCTACGCCGCCGACGGCAACGCCGACGGCATCGCCGACCCCCAGAACCTTTTCGACGCGGCCCTCACCGCGGGCCGCTACCTGTGCGACGGCGGCCTGAACATGCGCGACCTCTCCCAGCAGTCGAAGGCGATCCTGCGCTACAACAACTCGATGGCCTACGTCGCCAACGTGATGGCCTGGTCGGGTTCCTACTCCAGCGGCCTCGCCCCCAAGCCCCAGGACCTCCCCCGAATCCACTAGGAAGCGGGCCTACCGGCCAGCGACTGTCGTCCCCGGATCGTCGACCGATCCGGGGACGCATAACATCGGGGGTATGTCAGTGATTACGGAAGCGGATGTGCGGGCGGCGCTCGCGAAGGTCGACGACCCGGAGATCCGCAAACCGATCACCGAGTTGGGGATGGTCAAGTCCATCGCCATCGCCGACAGCGGTGACGTGCACATCGAGATCTACCTGACCACCTCCGGGTGCCCGTTGCGGACCGAGATCGTTCAGCGGGTCACCAAGGCCGTCGCGGATGTCAACGGCGCGGGGGCGGTGACCGTCGATCTCGATGTGATGAGCGATGAGCAGCGCACCGAGCTGCGCAAGTCCCTGCGTGGCGATTCGGCCGAGCCGATCATCCCGTTCGCCCAGCCCGGCTCGCTGACCCGCGTCTACGCGGTGGCTTCCGGTAAGGGCGGCGTCGGCAAGTCCAGCGTCACCGCCAACCTCGCCGTGGCTCTGGCCCAGCGTGGACTGTCGGTCGGTGTGCTCGACGCCGATATCTACGGCCACTCCATCCCGCGCATGCTCGGCTCCGACGCCAAGCCCACCCAGGTCGAGCGGATGATCATGCCGCCGGTGGCGCACGACGTGAAGATGATCTCGATCGCGCAGTTCACCCAGGGCAATACCCCCGTGGTGTGGCGTGGTCCGATGCTGCACCGCGCGCTGCAGCAGTTCCTCGCCGACGTGTTCTGGGGCGACCTGGACGTGCTGCTGCTCGACCTGCCGCCCGGCACCGGCGACGTCGCAATCTCCCTCGCCCAGCTCATCCCGAGCGCCGAGATCCTGGTCGTCACCACCCCGCAGATCGCCGCCGCCGAGGTGGCCGAGCGTGCGGGTGCGATCGCCCTGCAGACCCGCCAGCGCATCGCCGGGGTCGTGGAGAACATGTCCTGGCTCGACCTGCCGGATGGTTCACGCATGGAGCTGTACGGCTCCGGCGGCGGCCAGGTCGTCGCCGACCGCCTCACCCGCGCCGTCGGCTCGAATGTGCCGCTGCTCGGCCAGGTCCCGATCGAGCAGGCCCTGCGCGAAGGCGGCGACGACGGCAACCCGATCGTGCTCTCCGACCCGGCGAACCCCGCCGCCGTCGCCCTGCTCGGTATCGCCGACAAACTCGCCGTCCGCAAGCGCGGCCTGGCAGGCATGTCACTGGGAATCGATACCACCCGTCATCTCTGATTCGGGACTTGTCAGTGGCGTTGCCTAGGCTGGCTTCATGCTGACGCTGCTTCTATACGTGCTCATCGTCGGGTTGGTCGCGGCGATGCTGTTCCTCGTCGCCAGTGCGGTATTCGGGCGGTCCGAGGAGCTCGGGCCCTTACCCGAGGGGACCACCGCTACCGTGCTGCCCGCCGACGGCGTCACGGGGGCTGATGTGCGGGCGTTGCGATTCCAGCAGGTGGTGCGCGGGTACAAGGCCGGCGAGGTCGACTGGGCGCTGGGCAGGCTGGCCGAGCGGATCGACGAACTCGAGTTCGAGCTGGCGCAGGCTAGGCAGGCGCAGGTGGCGGCGGGCCAGGATCGCGGGTGAGCGAGCTCGCCGACGACGGCCTCGTGCGCTGCGACTGGTCGACCGGCTCGCAGCTGTACCGCGATTACCACGACACCGAATGGGGTCAGCCCCTACACGGTGACGACGCCATGTTCGAACGGCTCTGCCTCGAGGCCTTCCAGTCCGGGCTGGCCTGGATCACCGTCCTGCGTAAGCGGCCCGCCTTCCGCAGCGCGTTCGCCGGTTTCGAGATCGCGAAGGTCGCCGAGTTCGGCGATCACGACCGCGCGCGGCTGCTGGCCGACGCGGGCATCGTGCGCAACCGCGCCAAGATCGACGCGGTGATCAACAACGCCCGGGTTGCTCGCGACCTGCCGGTGAGCCTGGACGAGCTGCTGTGGTCGTTCGCACCCGCGCCACGCCCACGGCCGGCCTCGATCGAGAATGTGCCCGCCACCACACCCGAATCCATTGCTCTGGCAAAGGAATTGAAGCGCCGAGGGTTCGCTTTCGTCGGCCCGACGACGGCGTATGCCCTCATGCAGGCAACCGGCATGGTGGACGATCACCTGGATGTTTGCTGGGTGACAGCGGTACCGAACGGAACCGACTCCGCAGTCACATTTCGCACTCAGGTGTCCGCCCGCGACGGCAATAGGGAAGAATAGGACCGGTGTGGCCCGCCGAACACCCGGCGAGCCCGCTGGTTGGCGACAACCGGCAGACGAGAAAACAGTGCGCAGAACCACCGCGCAGATCTGGAGGGAGCAGAGGATGGCGGCCATGAAGCCCCGTACCGGGGACGGTCCCCTCGAAGCAACCAAGGAAGGTCGTGGAATCGTCATGCGGGTTCCACTCGAGGGTGGCGGGCGTCTGGTCGTCGAACTCACACCGGACGAGGCTGCGGCGCTCGGTGACGAACTGAAGAGCGTCACCAGCTGAATGCGCTGACCGAGGTCGCCGCACTTCTGGCCTGCCCGGAGTGCGGCGACGAGCTGCAACCGCACGATCGTGCGCTGCGATGCGGTACCGGTCACAGCTTCGACATCGCCCGCCAGGGCTATGTGGGACTGCTGACCGGCGCATCGACGAAAATGACCGGCGACACCGCCGACATGCTCGACGCCCGCGCCGCTTTCCAGGGTGCGGGCCATTTCGCCCCGATCGCCGCGGCGATCGCTCGTGCCTTCGACACCGCCGCGACGGTGCTCGAAATCGGGGCGGGCACGGGCTACTACCTCGCCGACGTGCTCGACGCGCATCCCGATGCCCTCGGCATCGCCTTGGACGTGGCCAAGCCCGCCGCCCGCCGCGCCGCCCGGGCGCACCCGCGCGCGGCCTCCGTGCTGGCCGACGCCTGGCGTGGCCTGCCACTGCGCGAGGACGCCGTCACCGGCGTGCTCTCGGTGTTCGCCCCGCGCAACCCCGCCGAGGTCGCCCGCGTCCTCGCGCCCGGCGGACGCTTCGTCGTCGTCACTCCCACGGCGCGTCATCTGGGCGAGCTGATCGGCCCCCTCGGCATGGTGGGCGTCGATCCGGACAAGGACCGGCGTCTGGCCGACTCGCTCGCCGGTGCGTTCGCCCGTGCCGAGCACACCCTCGTCGAGTTCCCGATGAAGCTGTCTCGCACCGATGTCACCCGTGTCGTCGCGATGGGCCCGTCGGCCTTCCACCGCACCCCCGCCGACGATCCACGCATCGCGGCACTCTCGGACACCACCGAAGTGACGGCGTCGGTCACCGTGTCGACCTATCTGCCGAACCGCTGACCTAGCGCAACACACTTCGGTACACGTCGAGCGTGTGCTCGGCGATCCGCGCCCAGTCGAACTCCGCGATCGCCCTCGCCCGCCCGGCCTCGCCATAGCGCACCGCCAAGGCCGGATCCCCCGCGACCTCGTTCACCGCGGCGGCGAGCCCGCGCTCGTACTCCCCGGTCGCCTCGGGGTCGTAGTGCACCAGACGCCCGGTGGCCCCGTCGTCGACCACCTCCGGAATCCCGCCGACATCCGAGGCCACGACGGCGGTCGCGCACGCCATCGCCTCCAGATTCACGATGCCCAGCGGTTCGTACACCGACGGGCACACGAAGACCGACGAGGCGGACAGGATCTGGCGGACCTGCTCGGCGGGAAGCATCTCCTTCACCCAGAAGACGTTGCCGCGCTGCCGCTGCAATCCGTCGACGGCGGCGGCGACCTCCACCTCGAGTTCCTTGGTATCGGCCGCACCCGCGCACAACACCACCTGGATGTCGGGGGCGAACGAGGCGGCCGCGGCGAGCAGGTGCCCGACGCCCTTCTGCCGGGTGATCCGCCCGACGAAGGACACGATCGGCAGGTCGGCGCGCACGCCGAGCCGCTCGAGCACCGGCGCCTCGTCGGCGGCGGGCGGGCCGGGGTGCCACACGCTCGCGTCGATACCGTTGTGCACCACATGAACTCGATCGGGGTCGATCGCGGGATAGGCGTCGAGCACATCGTGGCGCATGCCTTCGCTGACCGCGATCACCGCGTCGGCGTTCTCCATCGCGTTGCGTTCCGACCACGACGACAGCCGATACCCGCCACCGAGCTGCTCGGCCTTCCACGGCCTGCGCGGTTCCAGCGAATGCGCGGTGAGCACATGGGGGATCCCGTACAGCATGGCGGCGAGATGGCCGGCCAGGCCCGCGTACCAGGTGTGCGAATGCACCACGTCCACGCCGCCGGCCGCGTCGGCCATCCGCAGCTGCGCCGACATCATCTGCAACGCGGCGTTGGCGGCGTACAGCTCGGGGTCGGGGCGATGCACCACAGCACCGGCGCGCGGCGCGCCCATGCAGTGCACGGTGACGTCACAGAGCTCACGCAATCGGGAAGTGAGTTCGGTGACATGTACTCCCGCACCGCCGTACACCTCGGGGGGATACTCCCGGGTCAGCATCGCCACCCGCAGCGCTTGCGCTGGAGTCTGCTCGCTGTCGGTGCCATCACTCACCGGTCCAAATTAGACCCTCGGGTCGACATGGGCCACCGTAACCTCGCTGGCCCTGTACTTTGAGCAGGGTGAGGAGCCAGCCGCACGTACTCGGGATCGTGCTCGCCGGTGGCGAGGGCAAACGACTGTTTCCACTCACGGCCGACCGCGCCAAGCCGGCGGTTCCGTTCGGTGGCGCCTACCGGCTCATCGACTTCGTGTTGAGCAACCTCGTGAACGCGGGATACCTGCGCCTGTGCGTGCTCACCCAGTACAAGTCGCACTCACTCGATCGCCACATCTCCCAGACCTGGCGGCTGTCCGGCTTCACCGGTGAGTACATCACCCCGGTGCCTGCCCAGCAGCGTCTCGGGCCGCGCTGGTACACCGGCAGCGCCGACGCGATCATGCAGTCGCTCAACCTGATCTACGACGAGGATCCCGACTACATCGTGGTGTTCGGCGCCGACCACGTGTACCGGATGGATCCGGAGCAGATGGTGGCCAGCCACATCGCCTCGGGTGCCGGCGTCACCGTCGCGGGGATCCGGGTGCCGAGGGCCGAGGCCAGCGCGTTCGGCTGCATCGACTCCGACGAGTCCGGCAAGATCACCCAGTTCCTGGAGAAGCCCGCGCACCCGCCGGGTACCCCCGACGACCCGAACGTGACGTTCGCGTCGATGGGCAACTACGTGTTCACCACCCGCGTGCTGGTCGACGCCATCCGCGCCGACGCCGAGAACTCCGATTCCGACCACGACATGGGCGGCGACATCATCCCGAAGCTGGTCGCCGACGGCAAGGCCGCCGTCTACGACTTCGCCGACAACGACGTCCCCGGCGCCACCGAACGCGACCGCGGCTACTGGCGCGACGTCGGCACCATCGACGCCTTCTACGAGGCGCACATGGACCTGGTCTCGGTGCACCCCGTCTTCAACCTCTACAACAAGCACTGGCCGATTCGCGGCGCGGCGGAGAACCTGCCGCCAGCGAAGTTCGCGCAGGGCGGGCTCGCCCAGGAATCGATCGTCGGGGCAGGCTCGATCCTGTCGGCGGCCACGGTCCGCAATTCGGTGCTGAGCTCGAACGTGGTGATCGAGGACGGCGCGACAGTCGAGGGCAGTGTGTTGATGCCCGGTGTGCGGATCGGGCGTGGCGCGGTGGTGCGCCACGCGATCCTGGACAAGAACGTGGTGGTCGGCGAGGGCGAGATCATCGGCCTCGATCTCGACCGCGACCGCGAGCGTTTCGCCGTCAGCAACGGCGGTGTGGTCACCGTCGGCAAGGGGATCTGGGTCGGTTAGCCCCGCGAGGCGCAGAGCAGACCGTCACCGATCGGGATCAGCACGCTGGTGAGCTCGGGGTTCTCGGCGATCGCCCTGGTCGCCGCGCGCACGGCCTGCGTCGCCGGGTCACGCTGTTCCTGGTCGGGCACCCGCCCGCCGAGTAGTGCGTTGTTGAGGATGAACGCGCCACCCGCACGCAGCAGCCGCACGCCCTGTTCGACGTAGTGGGGGTGTTCCATCGGCGCCGCGTCGATGAAGACCAGGTCGTAGGAGCCATCGGCCAGCCGGGGCAGCACGTCCAGCGCGCGCCCGTTGATCAGGCG
>NZ_JBHWZY010000153.1:0-10529 GCF_042727815.1 Nocardia sp. NPDC060220 | reverse complement strand
CGACGACGAGGTCCGCTGGGTGCTCACCAAGGGCAAACTCCCCACCTCGGCCTGGATCGAGGTCATCACCACCGCGCACAAGCTGGGCATCCCGTCGAGTTCGACGATGATGTACGGACATGTGGACAACCCGAAGCACTGGGTGGGCCACCTGCGGGTGCTGCGCGGCATCCAGGACGAGACGGGCGGCTTCACCGAGTTCGTCCCGCTCCCGTTCGTCCACCAGAGCGCACCGCTCTACCTCGCAGGCGCGGCCCGGCCCGGCCCCACCAACCGCGACAACCGCGCGGTCCACGCGCTGGCCCGGATCATGCTGCACGGCCGCATCCACAACATCCAGACCAGCTGGGTGAAACTGGGTACCCTCGGTACCCAGGCCATGCTCACCGGTGGCGCCAACGATCTGGGTGGCACGCTGATGGAGGAGACCATCTCCCGGATGGCCGGTTCCCAGCACGGTTCGGCGAAAACCGTCGCCGAGCTCACCGAGATCGCGGCGGGCATCGACCGTCCGGTCCGCGAACGCACCACCACCTACGGAGTGGTCGAGGCCAAACCGGCACCGTTGCCATTGGCTATCGGATGATTGTCAGTGTGAGTTAGGGCAGGCTGACCTGGGAGTAATGTGGGCGGTCGGGATAGTGTTTCGTGGGCGGAGTAACCCCGCAGGTGAGGACAGACTAGGAGAACGGCAGTGCCGTACATCATCGCTGAACCGTGCGTTGACGTGAAGGACAAGGCGTGCATCGAGGAATGCCCCGTGGATTGCATCTACGAGGGTGGTCGCATGCTCTACATCCAACCCGACGAGTGCGTGGACTGTGGTGCGTGTGAGCCGGTCTGCCCCGTGGAGGCGATCTTCTACGAGGACGACACTCCGGATCAGTGGAGCGGTTACATCAACGCCAACGTCGACTTCTTCAACGAGCTGGGATCCCCCGGTGGCGCGACCAAGGTCGGTGTGGTCGATTTCGACCCCGCCTTCATCAAGGCGCTGCCCCCGATGGCCGAAGAGTGAGCGCAGGGGTGCCCACCCAGAGCCGGAAGGGCCGGGTGAGCGGCCTGCTGCCCGATTTTCCCTGGGACACCATCGCGGCGGTCAAGCAGAAGGCGGCCACCCACCCCGGTGGCCTCGTCGATCTGTCCGTGGGTACACCGGTGGACCCGGTCGATCCGCTGATCCGCGCGGCCCTGGGCTCGGTGGCGGCCGTTCCCGGCTATCCGACCACGCACGGCACCCCTGAGCTGCGCTCCGCCGCTGTCGCCGCGTTGGCGCGCCGGTTCGGCGTCACCGGCGTCGACCCGGCGGCGGTGCTGCCGGTGCTCGGCACGAAAGAGCTCATCGCCGGGCTGCCGCGACTGCTCGGTATCGGCGCCGACGATCTGGTGGTGATCCCCGAGATCGCCTATCCGACCTATGAGGTCGGCGCGCTGCTGGCGGGCGCGAAGCCTTGGCGCGCAGACGGTCTCACTCAGGTCGGCCCGCAGAATCCGGCGCTGATCTTCGTGAACTCGCCCTCGAACCCCACCGGCAAGGTGCTGCCCGTCGAGCACCTGCGCAAGGTGGTGGCGTTCGCGCGCGAGCGCGGCGCGATCGTCGCGTCCGACGAGTGCTACCTGGGCCTGACCTGGGAGGGCGAGGCCGTCTCGATTCTCGACCCGCGCGTCTGCGATGGTGACCACACCGGTCTGCTGGCCATCCATTCCCTGTCGAAGACCTCGAATCTGGCCAGCTACCGTGCCGGTTTCCTCGCCGGCGACCCGGAACTGGTGGCCGAACTGCTCGAGGTGCGCAAGCACTCCGGCATGATCATGCCGTTCCCGATCCAGGCCGCGATGACCGCCGCGCTCAGCGACGACGTCCACGAGGCCGAGCAGCGTGAGCGTTACCGCGCCCGTCGCGAGATCCTGCGAAAAGCTTTGGCGCAGGCGGGTTTCCGCATCGACTTCTCCGAAGCCGGTCTGTACCTGTGGGTTACCCGCGGCGAGCCCTGCCGCGTCACCCTGGACTGGCTCGCCGAACGCGGAATCCTCGCCGCTCCCGGCGATTTCTACGGCCCCCGTTCGCCCGAGCACGTGCGTATCGCCCTCACCGCCACCGACGAACGCATCGCCGAAGCGGCCGCACGCCTGTCCTGAACACCGTCTCCGCACGAACCGCTGGGTAGATCACGCCCAGCGGTTCGCGCTGTCCCCGGCGGCCGATATCGTGTGGAGCACAGGGGCGGTAGCTGTCCTGCACAAGATCGAGAGGCACAGCGGAATGCGCGGGGTGGAGTTCAGTGCGGGCACGGTCTTCGCGGGGTACCGGATCGACCGGCTGCTGGGCCGGGGCGGAATGGGCACCGTGTACCTCGCGGCGCATCCGCGCCTGCCTCGGCAGGTGGCGCTGAAACTGCTCGATCGCGAACTGTATTCCGACGACGAGGTCCGTGGGCGGTTCGAGCGGGAGGCGGACGTGTCCGCCCATCTCGATCATCCCGGCATCGTCTCGGTGCTCGACCGTGGCGTCGAAGACGGCCTGATGTGGATCTCCATGCAGTACGTCGACGGCCGCGACGCCTCGGTGTTCCGCGGCGAGCCGCTTGATCCGGCGCGGGCGATCGGGATCATCGCGCAGACCGCCGAGGCACTGGACTACGCCCATGATCGCGGTGTGCTGCACCGAGATGTGAAGCCCGCCAACATCTTGCTGGCCCCCAGCCGCTCCGGCGACCGCGTCCTGCTCACCGATTTCGGTATCGCGCGGCTGCGCGGCGACGCCCGCCAGCTCACCCGCACCGGAGCCTTTCTCGCCACTCTCGCCTACGCGTCGCCCGAACAACTCTCGGGCGCCCCGGTCGACCACCGCTGCGACCAGTACTCGCTCGGCTGCACTCTGTTCACCCTGCTCACCGGCCAAAGCCCCTTTCCCGCAGACAATCCCGGGGCGGTGGTCGCCGCCCACCTCACCAAGCCGGTGCCGCGCGCGTCCGCGATGATCGACGACCTGCCACCCGGAATCGACGCGGTCATCGCGCGGGTCATGGCGAAGGAACCTGCCGAAAGATTCGACAGCTGTGTGGAATTCGCGCAGGCGGCGACGGCGGCGCTGGTCCGCACCGATCTCGTGTCGCCGGGTGTCGGCAGTTTCGGGCCGTCGCAAGCGCCTCGCCCTTCCGGTCGGGAAGTGTGGTCTGCGGATCCTGCGGCGAATTCGCTGAACCCGACTCTGGTGAGTTCACCGTCTGCCTCCGTGCCGCGGCAGGCCGTGCATCGCGGTGGGGCGCCGGTCGACCGTGCGCGGCCACAGCGGGCGGTTTCCTCGCGGTGGCGGGTTCTCGCGGTGAGTCTGCTCGTGCTGGCGATGGTCGCCGGGGTCGGGGTGATCGGCGTCGGTGCGATCTATTGGAAGTTCGTGCGCCCGAATCGAGTTCCGCCGCCGCCCACCTGGGGTGCGCACGCGTCGGTGGCCTCGGGATTCACCGACTTGATCCCGTCGGGACCCGCCGGGCGCGGCTGGCGGGAGGCGAACTGTTCGGCGACTCCGTCGCTGGTCGTGCTGCCGGGCGACCCGGCGCCGCTTCAGCAGATCACCTGCACGGACGCCGACGGTCTCATCGCGTGGTACACCGAGTACCCCTCCGCCGCCGCCGCCGATGCCTACCTGCTGCGGCACACCACCGAGGACCTCACGCGCGAACTGCACCACACCAGCCTCGCCGCTTACCGGCCACGCGACCCCGCCGCACCGTTCACGCTCGCGGCTAGGGAGCGCGGCAACGTCTTCAGCGCGAACTCGGTGGTGGAGGTGTCATGGCCGGGCCACACCTTCGAGGAGACCCGCGACGACTGGTGGCAGCAAGCCCCGTTCTGATGCGGGCGGTGCTGTCGCACCATGAACTGCTGTCAGTACGCCCCGGCCAGGCGAAGGATCAGCGCGGGCAGGGCGTCGAGCACATCGGCGGACTGGTCGGCCGGGGTGCCGTAGGTGTGCGCGGCGACCGAGAAGCTGGGCCCGAAGGATGCGGAGGCCACCTCGGGGGCGCCCACATCCGACCATCCCCACTTGCTGCCGTGTACGCCGGGCAGCTGGGCGGTGCCCCAGTTCTGGGGAGTGCCGTCGGCGGCGGTGTTGCTCGCGCCCGCCATCCACTCGAAGATCGGCGAACCCGGGTCGGTGCGCTGCTTGGCGGCCAGGAAGTCGGTGATGTCGGCGGTGCTGGTGCTCGACCGGCCCCAGTCGGCGGTGCCGTGCGTCCCGCGCAATCCGTATTCGCCCGCGGTCGCTTCGATCGCTTGCGGATATTTGCCGGCGAGTTGGGTGGCGGCGCCGTCGTCGGAGTCACGGATCATCCGTTCCGACAGCGCGCGGTCCTGCGGCGAACCGTCGCCGTGGCGCAGCGCGTAATCGGCGATGTAGAGCTTCGACATCGACAGCGCCGCCCGCGATTCGTGCTCGTTGGCGGTGCCCCAGGCGAATCCGCCCGGCATCCGCAGCGACATGGCGGTTCGCGGCGGCACCGTCGCCGGGTCCTCGTCGGCGTGGGCGGCGGGCGCGGCCGCCATGAGGCCGACGGCGACCGCCGCCGCACACCATGTCACTGTCCGAATGCTCACGAACGTCCTCCGATTCCGCGCGACGCGTTGCGATCGTGGGGAATGAAACCCGAACGCCGCAGGTCGGCGTGGGAGGCGCGCGGCAATGCCGATCAGATCAGCGGCGTGCCGCGCCGGTTGCGGCGGCGCATGTCGACGAGGGCGACGTTGAAGGGGAAGTTGCGCAGGGGACGTGGCAGGCGGCCCGTCACCGTGCCGGTGGTGCGCATCAGGCGGTTGAGTTTGCGCTCGTCGGCGGGGCTCCACGACAGGCCGAGTTCGTCTCGGAGGTGTTGGGGGAGTAGGCCGGTGGTGAACCAGCGGTGGAAGCGGGCGAAGGGCAGGCGCAGGGGCGGGCTCACCATTTTCAGGTCGAGCAGGTCGTCGAAGTAGGCCTTGATCCTGGTGTCGATGCTGGTGAGCTTCAGATGCTCGGACCAGTAGGCATCGAACGCGGCGCGATCGGCGGGCCACATCTCGCGGGGCACCTGGAGGGTGGTGCCGAGGTAGTGGGCGTAGTCGTAGAAGGTGTCGGCGACGGCGTCGTCGACGGGGCCGTAGAGGCGACGCATCACGTCGACCGAGCCCCAGTACAGGCACGCGGCCACCCACAGCTGCAAGTTCTTGTCGAAGGCGTTGTACTTCACGGGGCTGTCGGCGGTGGAGTGGACGTGGCGGTGCGCGCCGTTGATGGCGGTGCGGAAGGCCTCGCGGTCCGCGTCGGTGCCCATCAGCGCCACCGACAGGTAGGTGAGCGTGGTTCGGGTGCGCTTCACCGGGTGCTTCATGATGCTGCCGCTGTGCACCGTCGATTCGGCGACGCCGTAGCCGACGGGGGCCAGGCTGAGCTGCATGATCACATTGGCGGTCGCGCCGTAGAAGGCCGCGGAACCGTTGACGTAGTCGCGGATGTCGAAGGGCGCCGGTTCGGACCGCTGCGAACGCGAGCGCGACAGGATGGTCATCGTTGACCCCGTTTTCGTCGAAGAGAGCGTGAGAGACTTATGCATTTAATGTCTCACCACGGTGTCGGAGTGTCAACGACGGCGGCGGCACCCACCGAATCGCGTCACGTTAGCGTTGACGGATGCCCTATGGTCCGCCGCTGCTGCTCGCCTCGCTGAATCCGGCCGCCGTCGCCGCCGGGGATGACATTCCCGACGCCGTCACCATCGATGATGCCACCGTCTCGCGCAGCGATCTGCTGGGTTCGGCAACATCGGTGGCGGAACGCATCGCTCGCGCCGACCGGGTCGCGGTGCTGGCCGAACCCACTCTGCGAACCGTGATCGCCGTGGTCGGCTGCCTGATCGCGGGGGTGACCGTGGTTCCGGTGCCGCCGGACTCGGGCGCCGCCGAACGCGAGCACATCCTGCGCGATTCGGGTGCGCAGGCCTGGCTCGGCCCGGCGCCGGAGGGCACGGACCTGCCGGTGGTACCGGTGCGGCTGCACGCACGGTCCTGGCACACCTATCCCGAACCGGATCCGGCCGCGATCGCCTTCATCCTCTACACCTCGGGAACCACCGGGGCGCCCAAGGGTGTGATGCTCAGCCGCGGCGCGATCGCCGCCGGGCTCGACGCGCTGGCCGAGGCGTGGGCGTGGACGTGGAAAGACACACTGGTGCACGGGCTTCCGCTGTTCCACGTGCACGGGCTGATCCTCGGGCTGCTCGGGCCGCTGCGGGTCGGCAGTCCGGTGATCCACACCGGTAAGCCGACGCCGGAGGCCTACGCGGCCGCGGGCGGCAGTCTGTATTTCGGGGTGCCGACGGTGTGGTCACGCGTGGTCGAGCGGCCCGAACTGGCCAAGGAGCTGAGTAGGGCGCGGCTGCTCGTCTCGGGCAGCGCGCCGCTGCCGGTGCCGGTGTTCGAGAAGCTGACCGAGCTCACCGGGCAGGCGCCGGTGGAGCGGTACGGAATGAGCGAAACCATGATCACGCTGTCCACCCGGGCCGACGGCGAGCGCAGGCCCGGCTGGGTCGGCACGCCGGTGCGCGGGGTGCAGACCAGGCTGCGCGACGAAGCGGGCGAGCCCGTTCCGCACGACGGCGCGAGCATCGGCGGCCTGCAGGTGCGCGGACCGATGCTGTTCGGCGGGTATCTGAACCGGCCGGAGGCCACCGCGCGGGACTGGACCGAGGACGGGTGGTTCCGCACCGGCGATGTGGCCGTCATCGATGGCGACGGGTTCCATCGCATCGTCGGGCGCGAGTCGATCGACCTCATCAAATCCGGTGGTTACCGCATCGGCGCGGGGGAGATCGAGACCGCGCTGCTCGGGCATCCGGCGGTCGTCGAGGTCGCCGTGGTCGGGCTGCCCGACGACGACCTCGGGCAGCGGATCGTGGCCTTCGTCGTCGCGCGCGACGGGAGTTCCGACGCACTCGGTGTCGAGCTCACCGCCTATGTGGGCGAACAGCTTTCGGCCCACAAGCGGCCACGGGAGGTTCGCTTCGTCGACGCGCTCCCGCGCAACGCGATGGGCAAGGTGCAGAAGAAGCTGCTCGACTGAGGCTGTCCGGCACCGGGATTCACGCAGTTCGTTCGGTACTTCCGCGAGCGCTCATCCGGCGGATCGGCCCGATCAACGCGTGATAGATCGGCCGGACCACCCTGCCCGGTAGGTATCGATGGCGCTCTTCCGCCCAGACGCGCGCCCTGCGGTGCCCCGCGAGCGGTGACCACTTGTCCGGGTCGACGGGCTGCGCGGTGTGGAATTCGATGCGGCACAGGTGTTTCGTGTTGACGAACCCGTATTGGCCAGGACTCACCAGCCGGATCGGCGCGCCGTGGTCGCTGGTGAGTGGCTGTCCGTCGAGTCGGTCGGCGATGAGCACGTCATCGGCCATGGCGTCGGCGAGTAGCGCGACCGATCGATACCCGTCGAGTCCTTCGAAGACGACATGGCTGATCGAGCTACCCGGCGCGAGCAGCGGTTCGACGCGCGTGCGATAGAGCGTGGCGAACGGGACGCCCGCCCAGCGCAGGTCGGTGGCGGACCAGCCGGCCACGCAGTGGAAGTCGGCCCGCACCTGCACGCGCGGTAGCTCGGCGAGGTCCGCCAGGGTGAGCGTGAGCGGTTCCGTCAGCGGCCCGCCGATCTCGATCACCGGGTTCGCGGGAATCGGCGGCGGTGGGTGATGGAGATGTGTGCCGAAACGGGGGAAACCGTCGATCGCGCGTTGACCAGGGGGAAGTGTCATGTCGAACCTCCAGTTATACGGTGCCGTATATTTGACAGCCTAGCGCGCGGACCCTGTGAGGTCGAGGGGGGAGGCCCGCTCGCGGCTGTGCGCTCGCCCCCTCGCCCCCGGCGCCCCTTGACCTCGACCGCACTCGAGGTTTTAGCGTCGGTGCATGAGCACAACGCTGACATCGGAACACCTCGCTTACCTGTCGACCCAGCAGCTCGGGCGTCTGGCGACGGTCCGCCGCGACGGCACCCCGCAGAACAATCCGGTCGGCTTCCGCTACAACGCCGAACTCGGCACCATCGACATCGCGGGCTGGAACCTGGCCGCCTCCAAGAAGTTCCGCAATCTCGCCGACAACGCACAGGTGGCCTTCGTCGTCGACGACATCGCCTCGGTGCGCCCGTGGCGGGTGCGCTGCCTCGAGATCCGCGGCACCGCCGAGGCGCTGACCGGGGTCGAGTCCTACCTCGGTGATCAGTCCGACGCGCTCATCCGGATCCACCCCGACCGGGTGATCGCCTTCGGCCTCAGTCCGGAACCCGCACAGCACTGAGCTTTTCGGGGTTGCGCATGGAGTAGATCGCGGTGACCCGGCCGTTGGTGACCTCGATGGAAGTCACCTGGTCGAGCACGCCGTCGACGGTCGCCAGGATCGTGGGCATCGCGTTGTAGATGCCGAGGTGCGCGCCCAGGACACCGAGCCGCTGCCCCTTGGCGAGCAAGCCGATGACCAGCCTGGCCACCTTGTCCTGACCGTGTACCGGCCTGCGCACCGCGTTCACCACACCACCGCCGTCGCCGAGGAACACCACCTCGGGGGCGAGTACGTCCATCAGCGCTTGCACATTGCCGGTGGCGGCCGCGATCGAGAACTTCTCGACCACCGACTGGGCCTGCGCGGGAGTGGCGACGGCGGTGTGGCGTGCGGCGTGCACCCGGTTGCGGGCGCGCTGATTCAGCTGTCGCACAGCGGCTTCGGATTTGTCCACCGCCGTCGCGATCTCCGGATAGTCGAACGCGAACACCTCGCGCAGCACGAACACCGCCCGCTGCACCGGCGTGAGCGTTTCCAGCACGAGCAGCATCGCGGTGGTCACAGCCTCGCCGGTCAGCACGTGCTCGACCCCGCCGTCCGCCTCGGTGGCCAGGGGTTCGGGCAGCCACGGCCCGATGTACTCCTCGCGTCTGCGGGCGGTGGAGCGCAGCACACCCAGCGCCTGCCGGGTGACGATCTGTGCGAGGTAGGCGCGCGGATTGTCGACCAGGGTGCGGTCGACCTCGCACCAGCGCAGGTAGCTGTCGTGCAGGACGTCCTCGGTGTCGACCACCGAGCCCAGGATCTCGTAGGCGATCGAGAACAGCAGCCGCCGGTTCTCGGTGAAGGTATCGACGTGTGCCCGGATCACCGTTTCGGGCCGTTGATCCACACGCTGTTGCCGGTGCGGGAGGCGTAGGCGGCATAGCGGCTGATGCGTTCCTTGGTGAACGCCGCGACGGGTCCGCTGACGTAGAGCCGCTGGGCGGTGTCTCGGCGGTCGGTCGTCTGCAGCACTCCGTCGCGCCTGCCCAGGCTCATGCCCTGCCCGCCGTAGCCCATCGAAAATGGCTGCGGTTCCCGTCCTTTGATCATCCTGGCCAGCGTATCGGCCGCGTGTGCGCCCTGGGGAGCCGCGGTGGCGCAGGCCATGCGCATACCGGGGACGGCGGCGCAGTCGCCGACGACGAAGACGCGCGGGTCGGTGACACTGCGCAAGGAAGCGTCGACCAGGGCTCGGCCGTCGACGTCCACCGCGAGTCCGCTGCGGGCGGCCAGTTCGGGCACCGCGGAGATGATCGCCCAGAGGGTGAGGTCGGAACGCAGTTCGGTGCCCGAGTCGAGTCGCAGGGTCGTCCCGTCGATCTCGGCGATCTGGTCGGCCACGATCTCCACGTCCAACCGGGCCAGTGTGGTGCGGATGTGCCGCTGCGCACCGGCCGACAGCGCGGCGGCGACGGTCCCGCTCACCAATCGGACGCGCAGGTCGGGCCGGGCTTCGGCGACCTCGGCCGTGGTCTCGATCCCGGTCAGCCCACCCCCGATCACCGTGACGACCCCGCCGGACGGCAGCGCCTCGAGCGCGATTCGTGCCTGCTCGGCACCTTCCCATGTGCCGACCGGGATCGTGCCGGGTAGCGGGTTCGCGATGCTGCCCGCCGCGAGGACGGCGTGATCGAAGTCCAGGCTCCGGCTGTCGTCGAGGGTGACGACACCGTCGCCGATCTTGTCCACGCTCGCGGTTTCGATCGCGATCGGGTCCCTGAGCATCTCGGTGAGCGGCCGGGCCGCGGTCCCGCTGCCCGCGAGCTGTTCGTGCAATCGCACCCGCTCGATGAAGACGCCGCGCGGATTGATCACGGTGATGCGGGCATCGGGGGCCTTGCGCTGCAGCCGGTTCGCCGCGACAGTACCCGCGTATCCTGCGCCGATAACCACGATGTTCATCTGTGCCTCCTGCCATGGGAACTGTGTGCTCAACCATGGGATGCGGCGAGGCCCTCGTTTGTGACAGTGATCCGCATCACGGCGAAAAGGCCCCGTACTCCGCAGAAGTACGAGGCCTTTCGCTATCGCGAGGTCAGATCAGGGCTGACCGGTCGCGAACGCGATCACGGCATCCAGGAATTCCTGGCCACCCATCACGTAGCCGCCGATGACCATGCCCGCCGGGATGGTGAACAGCCACAGGAACGGGAAGAACGCGCCGATGACGCCGC